>NZ_JBSFJZ010000053.1:0-56529 GCF_053598315.1 Streptomyces sp. NPDC001153 | reverse complement strand
GCTGCGGGCCGTCGTGCTGCGGGCCGTCACGCTGTTCGCCGGATCTGTCCGCCTTCGCCGGCCCCTTCCGCGCAGTCATCGGGGTACGCGAACCCAGTTCAGCGTGAGCGTCGCGGAGTCGTTGTGACTGTTCGGGTCGAAGGCCGGCCGGTGGGAATGCGCCGGATCCGGGCCCCAGACCAGCTGGACGCCGCCCTTGGCATGCGTGGTCACTTCGTCGACCCGGAGGGTCAGGCTGAAGTCGGTGACCTGTCCCTTGGGCAGGACGATGCCTGACGGACCGCAGACGTAGGGACCGTGGGCCTGCGCCGTCGGGTTGTTCTCCTGCCATGGAGCACAGTTGGCCGAATGGCCGACGGCGGTCGTACCGGGCGGAAGCGTCACCCACACGGTGGGCACTCCCTCACCGCCGCTGCGGTCGTACAGGGTGGCCGGGCCGCCCGCGGACAGGTGGAAGGCGAAGGTCGCGTTCTTGCCCTGCCCGGCCTGCGCGCTCGCGCCGCTGACTCCGAAGTCGGCCGTGTTGTGGGCCTGCAGGGAGGTGATCCGGTAGTCGGTGACCTTGCCCGTCTGCGGCAGGGAGACGGAGCCGGCCGGGACCGAGGACTTCCGGCCCGCCTTGACCACCTTCAGCTTGAGCGTGGCCCCCTTGCCCCAGGTCCACTTGATGCCCTGTCCGGCCGGCCAGCCAGGCTGGCCGAGCGGCGCGGTCATCGTGTCGAGATACGTGTACAGCGCGGCGGAGTTCACGCGCAGGCGCACGGGTGCGTCCAGGGCGGCCGTCTCTCCGATGGTGATCGCGCCCTTGGGGTAGCACTCCGCGAAGTGGATCGTGCCGTTGTAGCCGTACTTGCAGTTGGCGTAGTGGTCGGCGAAGTCGAGGCCCGGTGAGGCGGCCAGGACCACCTGGACGCCCTTGGCGGGACGGTTGCCGACGTTGGTGAACCGGACCGGTTCGCTCACCGTGCTGCCGACCTTCAGGCCGGTGTGGGCGGTGAGTTCGTCGAGGCCGAAGGAGGCGCCTCCCACCTCGACCCCGCCGGTGCCGCCCACGATCTGTGCGTGCGCGGAGTGCCCGGTGACCTTGTACGTGCCCGTGGCACCGAGCGCGGCGCCCTTGAGCGGGGTCAGGGTCAGGCGGGTCTCGGCGCCCATGTGGGTGGTGGGAGAGGAGTCGGACTCGAACATCTCCGAGCACGTGGCGATCAGGCCCTTGGCCGTGCAGTTGTCCGAGAACGTCACCTTGGCGATCTTCGACAGGCCCCGGGCGTCCACGGTCAGGGTGGCGTCGTACGCCTGGAGGTTCCTGGCCTTGGTCTGGAAGTCGAAGGACACGTCGGCCGTGGCGGGCGCGGCCGGCAGCGCCACGGGCGCCGGGGTGTCCAGGGTGATCACCGGCCGGCCGGTGACGGCGCCGGCCGGGGCGGTGCCCAGCAGGCCGGCGGCGAGCCCGGCGGTGGATATGAGGACTGCGGCCCGCCCGGTGAGGGATCTTCGTCTCATCTACGTCCTTTGGTCTGAAGGAGTTTCACGACGACTGACTGAACGATCAGAGGGACCTTATCTCCTGTGTTACGCCCCTGTGACGCTGAACTGACAGTTCCAAGATCAGGCCCTGCCAAGCTCGGCTTCACCGAACGACCTGACCAGTCCTTATTCCTGGGGGAATTGAGACATGACCATGCGTACCCGCACCATGGCGGCCGCCATCGCCGTGGCCGCGGCCGTCACCGGCACGGCGCTGCTGGGCGCCTCCGGCGCCGCCTCGGCCGCCGCCGACGCCTCGCACGGGACCCTGACCATCAGCAACGGCACCAAGTACGTGCTGATCAACGGCCACAAGGTGGACTTCGGAGTGTCCGTCCGGGACCTCGCCTGGTCCCCGAACGGCGCCAAGGCGGCCTTTGTCGACGGCTCCGGCAACCTGGACGTCGCCAACCCCGACGGCAGCGGGCGTGTGGTCGTCGCCAAGAACCCCGGGAACCAGAACTGGTCCCACCCGACCTGGCAGGTGACCGCCAAGGACACCCGGTACAACATCCCCGCCAAGGACAACCTCATCTTCGCGGCGCGCGCGGGCGGTGTGTCCCGGCTGAAGTACATCTCCGCCAAGGCCGTCAACGGCACGCCGAAGACGCTGTCGCTGTACGGCGAGCCCGGTCCGGGCGGGGCGCTGCCGCAGACCGGCAACGTCTGGCCGAACGCGGCCGGCCACTACGGCACCTCGGTGTACGCCAACGACCACGACGGCGCGGTCTACATCCGGGACGACTACCTGCGCCAGCAGGGCGGCAAGGTCGCCCAGGGCGCCCAGCCGGCCCTGTCCCCGAACGAGGAGGAGGTCGTCTTCGTGCGCTCGGTCGCCGGCCACGACCACGTCCTCGTGGAGAACTTCGCGCACAGCGGGCACATCACGGACCTCACCCCGCACGCCACCACCGACTACACCGAGCCGGCCTGGTCCCCCGACGGCAGGACCCTCGCGGTGCGCACCCCGTCCGGCACCGTGACCCTGCCCGCCGACGGCACGGGTCGTCCGGCCAAGGTCACCCCGACGGTCGGCCTGGCGGCCTACCGCCCCTGAGGCCGGCCGACCCGACGGGCCGGGCGCGTCCGGGGTGCGAAGTGCGGGTCACTTCGCCATCCGGGCGAGCTCGGCCCGCAGTTCGTCCAGGTGCGCGTCGGCGGTGTCGTGCGGCAGGAACTCGACTACGTCGAGGAACCGGAAGAGCACCCGGCTGGCGGTGACGGCGTACTCGTACTCGGCGAACCCCACCACCGCGCCCATCGTGCCCCGCACGGCGCCGCGCACCACGTGGGAGGTCAAGTCGTCCGGCTCCGCCGCCGACATGCCGCGCCGGGCGTTGGGCCGGGCGAGATAGGGGCACACCATCGAGGCGTAGAGCATGCACGCACGGTGCCCCGGTCCTTCGAGGGTCGCCGCGAGATTGCGGTAGGGCCGCCCGGCGGCCAGCGCCTCCCCGATCGCCGCGCTCTCCGCGGCCCCCACCACACGCCACACCGGTCCCTGCGGCATGGCCTGGTTGCACACCGAGCAGAGACGCTTCTGCGCACAGGCGGCGCTGCGTTCGTAGTCGGTCAGCGCGAACTGGGGCTCCTCCCCCTCCCAGGGGGTGATCGCCGGCACCGGATACCCACGAACGTCACGGGGCCGTGCCTCGACCGCCGCCGGCATGGGAACACTCTCGAATCGCACATGTCATGACTACCAGGACCAACGGCTTCAGGCCAAGGCCGCACAAGTCGGCCGCTGCCGAACGGACGGCCGGGGAGGATCGGTGCATGAACGAGATCGTGCTGATGGCGGATCCAAGGGTCGCCGCCGTCCCCGTGACCGACTGCGGCGAACCGCTCGTCGACGTCCGGCTACGGGACTCCCTCGCCGTGGACGCGCGCCGGGCGGAACCGTCAGGGGCGTTCGCCCACCTGCGAGAAGGGGTCCTGATCCGGCTGCTCAGGGCCCAGCGACTCCTCCCGGACGGCCTGCGCCTGCTGTTCGTCGAGGGATACCGGCCGCCCTCGCTGCAGCGCCAGTACTTCGAGGGGTACGCCGGCACGCTGCGGGCCGCTCATCCCGACTGGTCGCCGGCGCGGGTGCGCGAGGCCGCGAGCCGGTATGTGTCGCCGCCGGAGATCGCGCCGCACAGCGCCGGCGCCGCGGTGGACCTCACGCTCGTCGACGCCGAGGGACGCGAACTCGACATGGGGACGCGGGTGAACGCCAACCCGGAAGAGAGTGACGGCGCTTGTTACACGGACGCCACCACGATCGGCCCCGAGGCGCGGGCCCACCGGCGGGTGCTCGGTGCGGCGCTGGGGGCTGTGGGCCTGGTCAACTACCCCACGGAATGGTGGCATTGGTCCTACGGCGACCGCTACTGGGCTCTCGCCACCGAAGCCGGCAGTGCGCTGTACGGGCCCAGGGAACTCGCATGAGCCGTGGTGCGGCCCGCCCCGACGGCCCGTGCCGGGCGGGTGATGGACCGGGCCGCGTGGACGCAGGCGATGACATGCTCTCCGCGCCCGGCCCTGTCTCGACGACTGGGCACGCGCCCCCCTTCGACGCCGAACTGGCCGCGGCACTGGCCGGTTCGGGAGCCGCGGCGAGGGAGCCGTACACCCCGGAGAACCTTGCGGCCCGGCAGGAGCGGGATGCTGCCACGCGCCCCAGGCCGACGGTCGGGGAGCTTCGGGCCGACGGCCGCTTCGAGGTGGAGGAGCTGCGGGTGCCGGGGCCGACCGGCGGCCCGGACGTCACGCTCGTGAGCGCACGGCCCGCCGGGATCGCCGGGCCGCTGCCCCTGCTGTACTACATGCACGGCGGCGGGATGATCTCGGGCAATGCGTGGTCCGTGCTGCCTCGGCTCCTTCGCGAGTGGTCCGCCGCCCTGGAGTTGGCCGTCGTCTCCGTCGAGTACCGGCTGGCACCCGAGGCGCGGTATCCCGCAGCGGTGGAGGACTGTTACGCGGGGCTCGTCTGGGTGGACGCGCACGCGGCGGAGCTCGGCATCGACGCCGGCCGTGTCGTGGTCGGGGGAAAGAGCGCCGGCGGCGGGCTCGCCGCGGCACTCGCCCTGCTCACCCGGGACCGGGGCGGGCCCGGACCGATCGGGCAGTTGCTCCTGTGCCCGATGCTCGACGACCGCAACCACACCTTTTCCAGCCATCAGATGGCCGGCATCGACACCTGGGACCGGACCTCCAACGCGACCGCGTGGCAGGCGGTGCTGGGCGACCGGTACGGCACCCCTGACGTGCCGCCGTACGCGGCTCCCGCCCGCGCGTCCGATCTGGGCGAGCTGCCGCCGGCCTATGTCGAGGTCGGGTCGGCGGAGACCTTGCGGGACGAGGCCGTGGCCTACGCCCAGGCGCTCTGGCGGGCCGGAGGCCAGGCCGAACTGCACGTCTGGCCCGGCGCCTGTCACGGCTTCGACACCTTCGCGCCACGGGCGGCGCTCAGCCGGGACGCCCGCGAGGCCCGTACCCGCTGGCTGCGGCGCGTCCTCACGCGGACGCGATGACTCCGTAGGTGACCAGGCCGTAGGCGAGGTGCGGGATCGCGTCCGCGGTCCAGTCGGCGGGCGACCAGGTACGCGGGTCGCTGATGTCCAGGCCGGCGATCGGCACGTCGGCCAGCGTCATCGCCAGGGCTCCGGTCAGTACGGCGCCCAGCCAGGCGGGCGGCCGGAGACCGGCACGGTGGAGCAGTGACGCGAGGGCGCCCGTTCCGACGCCGACGGCGATGCCCGACAGCGCCCCCAGTCCGGAGAGCCGGTTGTCCCGGCCCTCCCCGTCGGGGACCGGGTGTCCCGCCCGCGTGGTGATCTTCTCCACGATCGCCTCGGGGGTGCTGCTCGAAGGCCGACCGCGCAGCGCCATGTCCAGGTAGCTCGCGGCGTTCAACGCGGTGGTGCCGGCGGCCCCGGCGGCACAGCCGCGCGCGATGGTTCTGAACATGTCGCTCCGGGTCCCCGCCGTGGACGCGGGCCAAACGGCGCCGCCGTCGGGCGCGGGCCGGATCCGGCGGCACGGTCACGGTACGGCGGGACCCTGCCCGGGCTCCGGGCTGCCGCGTGCGATCCGTGTCAGGTCGGTCATCAGCGACTCGAGCCACGACACGGTCGCGTAGTACGCGCACGGCGCGCCGGGCGGCTCGGGCACGGACCCGGCCGGCCCCGGATCGAACAGCGTGAACCGCCCGGTCGGGGTGTCCGCTCCGGGATCCAGGGCCGCCGAGATCAGCAGCATCCGCCCGGCCACCCGGTCCCCCAGCCCGCTGACGGAATCGGCCACCACGGGGTCGAAGCCGGTCAGCGGCGGCTCCAGCAGCCGTTGGGAGCCCCACAGGGTGTGGTGGCCGGCCATCAGCGTGGCCTGCCAGTCCACGCTGCGCGGAGCGGGCCGGCGCGCCGCGCCGCCGAACGGGGTCGGCTCGCTCTGGAACTGCGCGTACGCGGACTCGGCGAGGACGACCGCGCTCTGCAACGACCGGTGTCCGGACCCCCCGGACGGCGCGGCCACCGCATCGCCGCCCGCCACCGAGGCGCCGGTCGCCACCACGATCTCGGCTGCCCTGCGCAGGAGTTCCGCCGCCGCGTGGCGCAGTTCGTCGTGGGCGCCGTGCGGCCAGGCCAGCAGTCCGAAGACCACGCCGATCGCACTGCCGACCAGCACGTCCAGCACCCTGGCCTCCGCCAGGCGCCAGGTCGGCGGGGAGAGCTGGGCGAAGACCAGGGCCACGAGCACGGTGAACAGGCCCTGGGCCCAGCCGACGCCCTTGACCGGCCCCACCGTGAAGGCGAACAGCATCCACACCGGCAGCATGACGGCGTAGACGGCGGTGTCGGTCCCGGCCAGGCTCAGCGTCCCGGCGCTGACGAGGGCTCCGGCCAGGGTGCCCGCGAGCGCGAGCCGGATGGTGTGCCAGGTCTCGTCCATGGTGGTCCGGGTCAGGGTGAGCGTCGCCAGCATGGCCCAGAATCCATGGGGGAGCGTGTCCACCCCGGCCACGAACCGGGCCGCGGTCAGGGCCAGGGCGATACGGACCGCGTTCTGGAAGAACACCGACCGGCGCCCGGCATGGCCGCGCAGCCGGTGCCACCACAGGAGGGGCGCCCAGGTCGTGGCGTACCAGAAACGGCCTTGCGCGGCCTGGATCCCGGCATGCCTTCCGCGTACGGCGAGATCGGCCGCCGTGGCCATGGTGAGCGCGGCGTCGGCGATCTCCAGCACGTCGGCCTGCCGGCGCAGTACGGCGGGCGTGAGGTCCGGCGCGCGAGCGGTTCCGGGCGCCGCGTCCCCGGCGGGAACCGGGTCCGCGGACACGGCCGACAGGTGCGCGCGTGCCGCGAGCAGGTCCTCGTACGGGGCCGACGGGGACGGCCCGCTCCCCAGGCGGTCCGCGGTCGCCGTGGCCAGCCGGGCGACGGACTGCAGTACGGCGGTCACCTCGGGACCCGGCTGCCCGCCCGGCGGGACGGGCAACTGTGCCAGACGGCTGAGGAGGGTACGCGTGGCCAGACAGGTGTGGGCGAGGGCGCGGTCGCGCACTCCCGGCCCGGCCGGGCGTTCCGCCTGCGGCACGGTCAGGGACCGCAGGGACCGGCCGGCCTCCCACAGCGCCCCGATGTCGGGGCCGGTGAGGGCGTACGGCGGTGCGGCGAGGAGGGCCGAGCCGTGCGCGGCCGTTCGCGCCGCGTGGGCGGCCCGGTCCCGGTACGACGGCGGGCTGGGCTCGGGAAAGATCAGCGCCTCGGCGGCGATGAAGAGGGCCAGTCCGGTGCTGGTCCCGATCAGGCGCTCGCCCAGCGTGCCGGGCGCGTACGGGGGGAACGACGGGAGGATGTACAGGAGTTGCAGGCCCGGCGCCGCACCTGCCGGGCGTGGACCGCCCACGGCGGCGAAGGCCAGCGCGAAGCCGACCGCCAGCATGCCGACGACGGCGGTCCAGGTCCGCACCGACAGAAAGGTGCCGACGACGACCAGCAGCCAGCACACCGGAAGCAGACGCGAAACCGTCGCGGCCCGCTGCCGGCCGGTGCCCGGGATCTTGGCGAGTCCGCCCAGTGCCACGGCCGCGAACAGGGCGTAGGTGGCGGCCACAGGGCGGTCGAGGCCGTAGCGGAAGAGGTAGAAACCGGCCGCCGCGACCAGCGTGACGCGTACCGCCCGGCGGCCCGAGGCGGCGTAGTCAGCCGGAGTCCGGCGGACGGGGACATCTCGGGCCCCTGCAACATCACCCACTGCTACAGAATCACCCACCGCCCCACGCCCGGCACGCCGCCGGCGGGCGCGGCGGGGAGCGCATCGGGCCTGTCAGCCGAGGGTGAAGCGGACCGGCGTGCCCGGTGCGGCCTGTGCGGCGGCTGCCAGGGCGGACTCGGCGACGACGCCTATCACCGGGTAGCCGCCGGTGGTCGGGTGGTCGTGCAGGAACACCACCGGCCGCCCGTCCGGGGGCACCTGCACGGCGCCGAGGACCATGCCCTCGCTCGGCAGCTCGCCGGCCGACACGCGTTCCAGCGCCGGTCCTTCGGTGCGCAGGCCGATCCGGTTGCTGTGCTGCGACACCCGGTACGTCGCCGAGGTGAGGGTGCGCAGCGCGCCGCGCGTGAACCAGTCGGCGCGGGGGCCGAGCCGCAGCGGCAGGGCCAGTTCGGTCGGCGGGGCCGGCCACGGAGCGCTGTCGGGGAGCGCCGGTTGCCGCGCGGGGGCGCCCAGCGGGAGAACGTCCCCGTCGCGCACCGGCGCCGGGCCGAGGCCGGAGAGCAGGTCCGTCGAACGGCTGCCGAGGACGGGTTCGACGGCGATGCCGCCGGCCACGGCGACGTACGAGCGCACACCCGCCGTCACCCCGCCCACGTCGAGTACGGCGCCCGCGGGGACCCGTACGGGCACGCCCCAGGCCACCGGCCGGCCGTCGACCGTCACCGGGCAGGGGGCGCCGCCGACCACGACGGTCACGCCACGGTCGGTGCGCAGGGCGCAGCCGGTCAGGGTGGTCTCCAGGACGGCGGCGCCGGGGGCGTTGCCGAGCAGCAGATTGGCCAGTCTCAGCGCGGCGGCGTCCAGGGCGCCGGAGCGGGGCACGCCCAGGTGGGCATGGCCCCGGCGGCCGCCGTCCTGGACCGTGGTGAGGGCGCCGGAGCGCACGACGGTGAGCTCGGCGGTCATGGCGTGCCTGCCTCCGCCACGAACCGCACGCGCGTTCCCGGCGTGAGAAGGGCCGGTTCCTCCCGGTCGAGGTCCCACAGCGGTGTCGGGTCCGGCATGGTCCCGATCAGCTGCCAGCCGCCGGGGGTGGCGCGCGGGTACACCGCGCTGTAGGGGCCGGCGAGCGCGACCGCTCCGGCCGGAACCCGGGTGCGCGGGGTGTCGCGGCGCGGCACGTGCAGCTCCGCGGGCAGGCCGGTGAGGTAGCCGAAGCCGGGAGCGAAGCCGCAGAAGGCGACGCGGAACGTGCAGGAGGAGTGCCGGACGGCGACCTCGTGCACGGAGACGCCCCACAGGGCGGCGACCCGGGCCAGGTCGGGTCCGTCGTAGCGCACGGGGATCTCCACGACTCCCCCGTGGTCGGCGGTCCGGGTCGGCACGTCCCAGTGGGAGATGTGGCGAGCCAGCTCCTCCGGGTGGGTGACGCCGTCCAGGAGCACGGTCCGCGCGCCCGGCACGATCTCCGCGACGGGCGGCAGGGTGCCCGCCGCACGCCGCCGCAGGAGTTCGGCGTGGAAGGCTCCGGTGTGCTCGGCGTCCGGCAGCTCGACGAGCACAGCGTGCCGCCCGGCGAGGCGCACCTGCAGAGAACGGCTCTCCGTCATGCGAACGCCCCGACCTCGATCCCGGCCGCCTCCAGCGCCGTGCGCACCCGCGCCGCGATCCGGGCGGCGCCCGGGGTGTCGCCGTGGACGCACAGGGAGCGGGCGGTCACCACGACCGTCGTACCGTCCACGGCCTCGACCGCACCGTCCACCGCGAAGGCCAGCGCGCGCCGGACCACCACGTCCTCGTCGGTCACGACGGCGTTCGTCTCGCGCCGCGACACGAGCGTGCCCGCGGGGGTGTAGGCGCGGTCCGCGAAGGCCTCCGGTACGGCGGTGAGGCCCGCCTCCCCGGCCGCGGCGAGCAGCTCCGACCCCGGCAGGCCGAGCACGGACAGAGCGCCGCCCGCCAGTTTCACGCCCTCGACCACGGCCGCGGCCTGCTCGGCGTCGTGCACGGTGCGGTTGTAGAGGGCGCCGTGCGGCTTGACGTACGCCACCTCGGCCCCGGCGGCCTGTGCGAAGACCCTCAGTGCCCCGATCTGGTAGGCCGTCTCGGCCGCCAGTTCGTCGGCGGGGACGTCCATGGCCCGGCGGCCGAAACCGGCCAGGTCGCGGTAGGACACCTGCGCGCCGATCCGGACGCCTCGTGCGGCGGCGAGGTCGCAGACGCGGCGCATGACCGCGGGGTCGCCCGCGTGGAAGCTGCAGGCGACGTTGGCGCTGGTCACGACGGAGAGCAGGGCGTCGTCGTCGGTGAGGGTCCAGCGGCCGAAGCCTTCACCGAGGTCTGCGTTGAGGTCGATCACGCTCAGAACCTAATCGATTGTTGAACGATCCGACAAGGGATGGATTTGCCGAACGCCCTCTTGTTCGATCGTTGAACGATCCCCTAGGGTCCCGGTCATCCCTCACGGATTCGGGCCCGGATCCGCGCCGCTCGGGCGTCCCGCCCCTCACGCCAAAGGCCACCGCATGATCGTTCTTCTCGGCGTCGTCGTGGTGATCCTCGGATTCGTCACGCGCCGCAATCCCGTCCTCGTGGTGGGCGTCGCCGGTGTCTTCACGGGGCTGATCGGCGGAATGAACCCGCTGGAGGTCCTCGCGGCCTTCGGCCGGTCCTTCGCCGACAGCCGCTCGGTCACCGTCTTCGCCGTCGTCCTGCCCGTGATCGGCCTCCTGGAGCGCTACGGCCTGCGCGAACAGGCGCGCAGGCTCATCGGCCGGCTCGGCGGCCTCAGCGCCGGCCGGTTCCTCACCGTCTACCTGCTGGTCCGCCAGATCACCGCGGCCTTCGGCCTCACCAGCATCGGCGGTCCGGCGCAGACGGTCCGGCCGCTCGTCGCGCCGATGGCCGAGGCCGCCGCCGAGCGCTCGACGGGCACGGCGCTGCCCGAGCGTCTGCGCGAGAAGGTGCGTTCCTACGCCGCGTCGGCCGACACCGTGGGCGTCTTCTTCGGCGAGGACTGCTTCATCGCGATCGGCTCCATCCTGCTGATCACCGGCTTCGTCAACTCGACGTACCACCAGAACCTCGAGCCGACCCAGCTGGCCCTGTGGGCGATCCCGGTCGCCGTCTGCGCCTTCCTCGTCCACGGCGCCCGCCTGCTGCTCCTGGACCGGCAGCTGCACCGGGAGCTGGCACACGCCGCCGCCGAACACGATCTGCCGCTGCCGAAGGAGACGAACAGGTGATCAAGGTCGAATGGCTCTACTGGCTGGTGGGCCTCGTCTTCGTCGTCATGGCCGTGCAGATGGCCGCCGACCGCAGCAACCCCAAGAGGTGGACGACGGCGGCTTTCTGGGGCCTGCTGGGGCTCGCCTTCCCCTACGGCACCGGCGTCGCGAACGCCACCGCGAAGAACGGCGGCTGGACCCTGCCGGCCGAACCGCTCGGCGTGGCGGTCCTCGTCCTGATCGTGCTCGCCGGGTTCAACTTCCTCGGCAAGGGCGTCCCCGTCACCAGCACCACCGAGGAACGCGAGGCGTCCGCGACCCGGCTCGGCAGCAGGATCTTCGTCCCCGCCCTGACGATCCCGCTCGTCGCCATCGTCTGCGCTTCGCTGCTCGACACGTCCGGCCTGTTCGAGACCGGCAAGGCCACCCTCCTCGGGCTCGGCGTCGGCTGCCTCGTCGCGCTGGTCGTCGGCATGCTGGTCACCGGCGAGCGGAAGCTGTCCGTGCCGCTCCATGCGGGGCGTTCCATGCTGGAGGCGATGGGATCCGCCCTGCTGCTGCCCCAGCTGCTCGCCGTACTCGGCTCGATCTTCGCGCTGGCCGGGGTCGGCACCCAGGTCGGCAGGATCGTGCACGACGTGCTGCCGGACAACTCCAAGTACCTCGCGGTCATCGCGTACTGCGTCGGCATGTTCCTGTTCACCGTGATCATGGGCAACGCGTTCGCCGCGTTCCCCGTGATGACCGCGGCGATCGGCTGGCCCGTCCTCATCGAGCAGATGCACGGCAATCCGCCGGCCGTCCTGGCGGTCGGCATGCTGGCCGGCTTCTCCGGCACGCTGTGCACCCCGATGGCCGCCAACTTCAACATCGTCCCGGCGACCCTGCTCGAACTGAAGGACCAGTACGGCCCCATCAAGGCCCAGATCCCCACCGCCCTGCCGCTCCTGGTCTGCTCCACCGTGATCATGGCGCTCTTCGCGTTCTGAGCGCCTCCGCCATCGCCTCCCGTGCAGGAAGTGCCATGACCCGCGTACTCATCACCGGCTTCGCCCCCTTCGACGGCCGGCAGGTCAACCCGTCCTGGCGGGCGGCCTTGCTCGTGGCCGCCGAGCCGCCCGCCGGACTCACCGTCACCGCCGCCGAACTCCCCTCTGTCTTCGGCACGTCCGTCGACACACTGCGCGACGCCATCCGCGCGTCCGCGCCCGACCTGATCCTGTGTCTGGGCCAGGCGGGCGGCCGTCCCGGCGTCACCGTCGAACGCGTCGCCATCAACGTCGACGACGCGCGCATCCCCGACAACGCGGGCAACCAGCCCGTCGACGAGCCCGTGGTCCCGGGCGGCCCCGCCGCGTACTTCTCCACCCTCCCCGTCAAGGCCTGCGTCGCCGCCGTGCGCGCGGCAGGTGTGCCGGCCGCGGTCTCCAACACGGCCGGCACGTTCGTCTGCAACCACGTCGCGTACGGCCTCGGCCACCTGATCGCCACCGAATTCCCGCACGCCCGCGGCGGTTTCGCGCATGTGCCCTGGGCGCCGGAGCAGGTCACCGACGGCACCGCCCCGGCCCTGGAGCCCGCCACGGTCGCCCGCGGACTGCGCGCCCTGCTGGCCACCGCCGCCGGCACCCCGGCGGAGCACGACCTGAAGGTCACCGGGGGAACCACCCACTGATACCGCTCACTGCCCACGGGGCCGCCCATCTCGGCGCATGCCGGGCGCATGGGGTCGGCGGGCGCCCGCTGGGCCAAGGCCCTGAACCGCCCGAACCGCCGTCGGCTCGCTGCAGGCCGAGTGGCTGCCGAAGGCCACATACCGCTCCGGACGGAAGGGTCCGTACGCGCTTGGCGTCAGGCGCCTAAGCCCGCCTCGTGGCGAGCCTGCCCGCCGTGGAACGGGCGGACTTCACGACCGGCCACTGGCCGGCCACCTTCGCGGCACCGGCCCTCGACGCGGGGCCGGGTCCGGCCCCGGTCGGCGCGTCCCGCTAACGGCGGGCGGCGACTCGTTCCACGACGGGTCGCCACGACGGGAGGGGAGCCACCGCCAGGCCCACGACCTTGCCGGCGTCGTCGGCGCGACGCAGCGCGATCGCCGCCGGGAAGTCGGGGTCCGCCTCGAAGGCCACCGCTTCCGCCGGGGTCATGGGCCCGCCCTGACAGCCGAGCGTGCGGGCACTCTCCGGCGAGAGCGCCAACTGCGGGTCGGCGGCGGCCAGATAGCGTTTGGCCGGGATGTGCGCGGCGACCAGACGGGCGACCCGCGGCCCCAGCAGCCCCTCGACCGCGGCCGCGGCATGCCTGCCGTGTGCCGCTTCGTCGGCGGGCACGAGGTAGTGGCCGATGTCGTGGACGAGCCCGGCCACCTGCAGCTCCTCGTCGTGCGGGTGGCTCACGGCGAGCAGGGCGGCGACCTGGAGGCCGTGGTCCAGTATGTCCACCGGGTCGCCCGACCGGTCCGGGGTGTCCCAGACGTCCGCGCAGTCGGCCAGCAGAGCCATGAGCTCGTCCACGGACGGCAGGGGGTCGTGCGTCATGGGCCCAGGCTGCCACGCCGAGACGTACGGCGGGTGTCGCCGGCGTGTACGGACCACTCCCCCGGGCCGAGTGGGCGGGAGTACGGCACTCAGCCGGTCAGAACGCCGTTCATGTCGCTGACCGGGACCGTGTCGCCGGGCCGGGGCGTCTTCACCGACACCGGTGCGCCGAGCCCGGACAGCGTCATCGTCACCTTCACCTGGACGGCGGCCAGGTTCAGTGTCATGCAGGTCTGCACGAGCCGCCCGCGGCCGTCGACCCACGCGTCGGCGAAGGCGGGCAGGTCGTCTCCGAGCATGGCCCGGGCCCTGTCCATCTTCGACCGCACGGCGCGGGCCATCCGGAGGGCGAGCGTCTTGTGGTCGAGCATCCCGCGGTAGTGCACGGCCCGCACACCGTTGACGGTCTCCTCGCCCTCACGGGAGACACGTTCCATCGCGGCTGTCTGCCGGAAGACATGCTCCGGGTCGTTGGCCGGGGCCCGGAGCGCGTAGTGCGCCTCGGGCTTCTCACGGGGCATCACCCCCCACGCGGCGGCATCTACGCCGGAGGCACCTTTCACGTAGACCTTGCCGTCCGCGAAGGTCTCGTCGATGTGCGAGACGGCGCCCTCGGGGAAATCGACGGCGAGGGAGCCCCGGCCGCCGGCGAAGTCGAACCCTCCGGTGACGGTGAGCGTGTACGTCTCTCCGCCGCCCGAGACCTCGATGCGCTCGTGCAGACGGGCGGTGGTCGCACCGGTCCTGGCGACGGCTGCGCGCACGGCGTCAGCGGGGCCCGCGGACGCCGAGCCGGCTCCCGGCTTCGCCTCACCGGTGCCCCCACCGCCGTGGTCACCGGTCGCGGCACAGCCCGCGCACAGCAACGCGGCGACAGCGGCCAAGGGCACAGCACAACGCATCGGCTCTCCGGAGGTCGTCCATGAGCACTGCGGCAGATGCGTCGTTCGACGCGTCCTGCGAGGCTCGGCACGGAGGGCGCAGCCGGGTGGTCTGGCCGGCGCGCCTCAGGGTGACTGGACAGTGATCTTACCGTGCGGCCGTCGGCGCGCTACGGGAATTCCCCGAGGGTGCGCTGCCGTAGGGCCGGCCGCCTGGTCCGGCGGCCGGCCCGAAGGGTGCGGTCAGCCCAGTTCGGTGTCCAGCCAGTGCAGGACCTCCGGGGTCACGGGGTCGGTGATGTCGGCGAACTCCTCATGCGTGTTCAGGAACTTGGCCACGTACGGGCAGACCGGCACGATCCGCTTGCCGGACTCGCGTACGTCGGTGAGCGCCTCCTTGACCAGCCGGGAGGCCAGACCCTGTCCGGCGAAGGCCTCGTCGACCTCGGTGTGGAAGAAGACGCGCTGTTCACCGCGGTCGCGGTAGGCGGTCAGTCCGGCGCGCTTGCCGTCGACCAGGATCTCGTACCGGTACTTGGCGTCATTGCGCTCGACGGTCGGCGCGGCGGAGGGCTGGCTCATGGGATGCCTTTCGGATGGGGGTCGGTGCACGCGTGGGACGGGTCAGTGGCGCGGTGGATTCCTGCGCGGTGTGATGACGGCGTTCGGCAGGGCGGGGGCGAGGAGGCGGTGGCCCGGATATCCTTCGACGACGCCGAAGCGCTCTGTGGAGTTCTGCCAGTCCTCCCGGGCCTTGGCGATGTCCTCGTGGCTGCGCCCGACGAAATTCCACCACATGACGATCTCCTCCTCGAAGGGCGTTCCACCGAGCAGCACCGTGCGCGCGATGTCGTCCGTCTCGTTCGTCAGCGTCAACGCGTCGGCGCCCGGGGGGACATAGCCCAGCTCCGAAGGACCCACCAGGGTGTCCGCCACACGCACCTCGCCCTGGTCGACCAGGAGGCCGTGCTCGAAGGCGGGGTCCACGGCGAGCGACAGGGCCGCGCGCGGCTGGAGGACGATCTCGGCGCCGAGCAGGGGCGTGAAGGCCGGCACCGGAGAGCTGCGGCCGGCGAGGGAGCCCAGGAAGACCCTGATCTCCGCCTCGTCGCTCAGCACCGGCTCGGGTGCGTAGTGCTGGAAGTCCCGTTCGGTGTGGCGGTGTTCCTCCGGCAGCGCGACCCACAGCTGCACGCCGTGCAGGACGGTGGTCCGCGGGGTGGAGACCTCAGAGTGACTGATGCCGTACCCGCCCGTCATGAGGTTCAGCTCGCCCGGCCGTATGTGGGCGTGGTTGCCCATGCTGTCCCGGTGCTCGATCTCCCCGGTGAACAGCCAGCTCACCGTCTGCAGCCCGGTGTGGGGGTGCGGGGCGACGTCCATGCCGCCCGTCACCGAGACATCGTCGGGGCCGTAGTGGTCGGCGAAGCACCAGGCGCCGATCAGGGTCCGGGCACGCTGGGGCAGTGTGCGGCGCACGGTCATCGCCCGGGGACCGCCGAGGGGCACATCGCGCGGGGTCAGTACGTCGACCCGTGCCGCCCCGGTGGGCCGCTCGGCGTCCACTGCGCCACCGCACCGCAGCTCCGTGGGTTTCGTCTCGACGTTGCTCACCGTGGACCGCCTCCCGGACGAGTAGTTCTATATTCAACTATCATGCCATGATCGTAGACCGTCTGCGCGAGGTCTCCATCCCTGCCGAATCCCGGCCCGACCGGACGTCCGTACCGCTGAACAAACTACGCGTTCTGAGTCAAATCATCCGACACGGCCTCCGCAGACCGCATCGATCATCTCTGGCAGAGGTGACCGACATCCACCATCATCGCGATCAAGGGGGAAGCAGAGGGAGCGGCCCGGCGCTGGTACCCGTGAGAGCGGCGAGGGAGCTGCTCGATCGCCGCCAGGCATCCTGCCGAGCCGGTCTCACCGGCTCCCCGCCCCGAAGAAGGTCACCGTGTCCCAGTCCTGCGAAATCCGGACCTCGCTCCAAGGTGCGGCTGGTGGTCCGAGGCGACCTGGGCGTCTGCGTCATGCCCCGGTCCATCGCCGAGCGCTTCCCCGAGCTGGCGGCCTGTCGGTTCGCCCGGCACGCACCGAGCTGGAAGGTGGTGGTGGTACGCCCGCACGGTGAACCGCCGGCGGCGGTCGCGGCGCTGCTGCGGCACATCACCTGGCGCCGGAGGTGAGGTCCGTACGCAGGACGACCCGCCGTCCGTGCAGCTCGCCCTTCTCCATCCGGGCGTGCACGTCGGCGGCCGCGCTGAGGGGGAGGACCTCGATGCCGCGCGGGCGCAGCGCACCCCGGCCGAGCAGGTCGTTGATGTACGCGGCGGCACCCGCGAGTTCGTCGGATGTCGCGTGGGAGATCACGAACCCGACGACGGAACGGTCGTTCATGTACAGCGCTCCGGCGGGCAGCACGGGGCGGGTCCGGGCGCCGGCCAGCAGCACCACGCGGCCCCTGCGGGCGAGCAGGTCGACCGTGGTGTCGAGGTCGTTGACGCCTGCCGTGTCCAGGTACAGGTCGAGCCCCGACGGGGCCGCGCCGCGGATCTTCCCGGTCAGGTCCGGATCCCGGTAGTCGAACACCTCGGCCGCGCCCAGCTCCGCGCAGTACCGCACGTCGCGCGCGCCGGCCGTGGCGAGGACGCGGGCGCCGGCCCGCACCGCCATCGTCACGAGGGCACTGCCGACGTTGCCCGCGGCCCCGGCGACCAGCACGGTCTCCCCCACACGCAGCCGCCCGTGGACGAACAGGGCCAGATAGGCGGTCGCCGCCGGGTGGAACACGGCCACCGCGTACGGATCGGCTCCCTCGGGCAGGTGGTACAGCCGGTCGGCGGCCACCACCGCCTGCTCCGCCGCCGCACCCTGTCTCCCGTCGTGCCCGAGGCTGTTGCACCACACCCGGTCCCCCGCGCGGAACCCGGTGACACCGGGGCCCGCCTCGGCGACCGTGCCGACCAGATCTCGGCCCACGACGAAGGGAAAGTCGATCTGCGTGGGGAAGAGCCCCGACCGCACGAACGTGTCCACCGGGTTGACCGTGGTGGCCAGGACGTCCACCAGTACGTCGGTGGGGCCGGGCCGGGGCGCGGCGATCTCGCCGTACCGGATGACGTCGGCGGAACCCAGCTCCTCGATGTACGCGGCGCGCATGGCATCACATGTTCCCGCCTCACGCCGGAAACCGCTCAGCAGGGCAGGAGGTCCCCCGGTCGGCTGCCGGCCCGGGGCGTCACCAGCGCACAGCCGTGAAATCGACGGGCCGGGGCCGCAGTTCGCGGGTCCGGACGGTCAGCCCTCGCAGTCGCCGGGCCATCTCGTCGGCGGGCAGGCGCCGGCGGTCGCCATGGCCCGGCAGCAGCCATTCGAAGCGCAGTCGGCCGGCGGTGCGCGCCAAGGAGGCGGCCAGCTCCCGGATGGAGTACCAGGTGACGCTCTCGGCCACCTCGAGGTCCTGGGTGGTTCGCGACCAGTAGAAGCTGTCGCCGCTGAAGCAGTACCGGTCGTCGGCGAGGAAGAGCACGCTGCCCCGGGTGTGGCCGGGCAGGGGGTGTGCGGTCACGCCGTCGGCGATCTCCACCGGGTCGGTGCCGCGCAGCACGCGGTCGGCGTCCGGGGCGGCGGCGAGGTCCCCCTCGTGGATCCACAGCCGCGCGCCGAAGCGGTCGGCGTAGCGGCGGCCGTGCGCGGCGTGGTCGCGATGGGTGAGCAGTACGTCGGTGACGGGGCCGAGCCTCTCGTAGCGCACCGCCAGCGCGGTGCTCCAGCGCGGGGTGTCCACCATCATCGCGGTGCCGTCGGGGCGGCGTAACAGGTAGGAGTTGGCTCCCGCGGTGTGTGTGGAGTTGTGTCCGCACAGGTGGACGGTGTCGTCCAGCGCCATCGGGAAGGGGTCCAGTGCCGCGTCCAGCCGCCCTCCCGGGGGACGGATCGAGCGGGTGGGGCAGGCGTGCGCGGCGGCGTGGAGCCGGCGCGCCTCGGTCCGGTCCCGCGGCTGCCGCAGCACGGCCGAGCGTCCGGCGACCTCACCGATCAGGCCGGGCGCGAGCTGCCGCGCGACATCGCAGTTGGTGCACCGCTCGTCCACATACCAGCCGTCCTCGAACCGTCCTGCGCTCATGGCCCGTTCCCTCCGCGTCGTGTCCGTCGGCCGATGTCTCAGCCTCCAGGGGTATCCGATGCCGAGCGCACAATGGAAGGGGGCCTGGATCTTGTGGTTGCGGCATGGCACTGCTCTGAGCGGATGGTGCGAATCCCTCGACCGGGAGCCGTCGTAGCCGACACCGTGCCTGCCGTATCGGCGAGGTCAACGCCTCGGCTCCGCGCTCTCCACGCCGAGTGCCCAGGCCCCGTAGGCCGTGCCGGTGGTCTCGAAGGAGAAGATCACATGGGACGCGGCGGTGTTGACGTCCCGCCAGAACCGCTGGACCGGGTCGGACTCGAAATGGCCCGTCGTCCCGGTGCCGCGGAAGAGCCGTTCGACGGCCGACACCGACAACTCGACCGCCAGCGCGAGGTCCCGCGGTCCGCGGACCGCCGCCTCGCCCTCCTTGGTCTCCTCGATGCCGTCGGCGACCCGAGCGGCCCG
This sequence comes from Streptomyces sp. NPDC001153, assembly GCF_053598315.1. Classification (NCBI taxonomy): domain Bacteria; kingdom Bacillati; phylum Actinomycetota; class Actinomycetes; order Kitasatosporales; family Streptomycetaceae; genus Streptomyces; species Streptomyces sp. NPDC001153. The sequence goes on along the minus strand of NZ_JBSFJZ010000053.1, from coordinate 37,559 downwards.
CTGGACGAGGAGTTCCGCGGCGTCCACCTCCGCGGCCGAGCGCGCCAGCTCGATCTGCACCGACGGCTTCTCACGCAGCGGGGCGCCCCGCCGGTCGACCCGCCGGAGGTTCTGCTCGGCCGCGGCCCGCACCGCGCCCCGGGCGGCACCCACGACGGGCACGGCGAGCGGCAGCCCGTTCACCGCGTTCACCGGGACCGTGTGGCAGCGGGCCTCGGAAGCCGTCGCACGCCCCGCGTTGATGTCGAACCTCGACAGGGTCAGATGCCCGGGTACGAAGACGTCGTCCAGGACCATGGTGTCGCTGCCGGTTCCTCGCATTCCCAGCGTGAACCAGGTGTCCTTCACGGTGATGTCCGCCTGTGGCACCGCGAAGAACCGCACCTCGCCCCGGCCGTCGGGGCCCACGTCGCCGGGTACGGCGGAGCAGGCGAAGACCCAGTCGGCGAAGCGCACTCCGCTGATGTACTTCCATTCACCGCTGAGCCGCCAGCCACCGGAGACGGGCTCGGCCTTCCCGGCCGGCATGAGCGCGCCCGCCATGAGGGCGTCCGGCCCGTCGCCCCAGATCACCGCCTGCCCCTCCAGGGGCAGGTACGCGCCGTACCGGGCCGCGTGGGCGGACAGCGAGGCGGCCCAGGCGGCCGAGGCGCAGCCCTCGCCGACCAGGGCCACCGCCGAGGCCATGTCCACGAACCGGCCTTCCGTGCCGCCGAAGGCCGCGGGGACGAAGTGCCGGGCGAACCCGGCCGCCCGCACCGCCTCGACCACCTCGGGCGCAAGGCACCGGGCAGCCTCCGTCTCGTCGCTGCATCGCGCCGCGATCTGCGCCACACGCGGAGCACCGGCGACGACCGCCGCCACGCTCGGCCTCTCGGCAAGGATCGTCGCTGTGCTGTCGCTGAGCATGTGTTCGCCACCTCCGTCGGGATGGCCGCAGTCTCTCCGGCGGAGCCCGTGACAGGCCGCACCCGAGCCGGGACCGGCCCGTCAATCACCCGACCGGCTTCGCTCCGCCCCACCGACGGCACCGCCTGGGGAACCCGGACTCCCCCCACCGGCGAGCGGGAAGGGGCGAGACCTTCCTCCGTCCTCCCGGCCTGAGACCACCCGAAAACCTACAATGACGACATCACCCGTGTCCGTCGGCCGTCCCGGATCCGGCCGCGGTGGACGGCAGGGGTGCGGCTCGCCGTGATGGCCTGCGACGACAGCGGGAGGCCGCCGTGCAACTGGAAGAGTTCCTGGCCCAGGTCCGCGACCGGGGCGAGTACCGCAGCCGTGAGGAGACCGAGCACGTCTGCGAGGCGGTCCTGTGGGTGCTGGCGACCCGGATCGCCCCGGAAGAAGCCGACGAACTGGCGGATCGGTTGCCCGCGCCGCTGGACGAGGTCCTGCATCTGGACCGAGGGCGTCCCGAGACGTTCGACTGTGACGAGTTCCTCCGGCGGGTGTCCGTGCAGACCGGCGCACGGCCCCGTACGGCCGAGTGGGACGCGGACGCCGTACTGTCCACGGTGGCCGACGCGGTGCCCGACCGGCAGATCGACCACCTGCTGTCCGGGCTGCCGGCCCGCTACGCCGAGTTCTTCGGCAGGCCGAATGCGAGCTGACGGAGAAGCCGTGGCGGCGGGCTACTTCGCGGAGCGGACCGCCTCGCGCGGGGGCTGCCGGCGCGAGCGGTCACTTCTCCTGCTGCACGGTCTCCCCGGTCAGCCGGTCGTGCCGGTCAGTCGGTCGTCGCACCACTGCCTGGCCACCTGGGCGACCTCTTCCAGCGCTCCGGGTTCTCCGAACAAGTGGGTCGCACCCGGAACGATGTGCAGGGCGTTCGGGGCCCGCAGGTACCTGGCCGCCTCCTCGTTCAGCTCCTGGACCTGCTGGTCCTGGCCGCCGACGATGAGCAGCACCGGGGCCTGTACCCGTCCCAGGGCGTCGCCCGCCAGATCGGGCCGGCCGCCTCGCGAGACCACGGTCAGGACCCGGTCGGGGCGCTCGGCCGCGGCCACCAGCGCCGCGGCGGCTCCCGTGCTGGCGCCGAACAGGACGACCGGGAGGCCACGGGTGTCGGGCTGAGTGTCCATCCAGTCGATCGCGGCCACGAGCCGTCGGCCCAGGAGCGGAATGTCGAAGCGGTGCTCGCCGGTCAGCGCGTCGTGCCGCTCCTCCCGTTCGCTCAGCAGGTCCATCAGCAGCGTGCCGAACCCGGCGGTGCGCAGTTCGGCGGCCACCATCCGGTTGCGCGGACTGTGCCGGGAACTGCCGCTGCCGTGCGCGAAGAGCACCACGGCCCGCGCCGCCGTCGGGACCACGAGGTCACCGGAGAGCGTGGCGTCGCTGGTGGGCACCAGAACCATGTCGGAGATCATCGGCATCACTTCTTCCACGCCTGCCGAACCAGCGGATCACAAAGACCTGCCATACCCCCGCGTACCCACCATATCTGCGCGAAAAGCTCCCTGCCGGGTCGGCCGTCCTCCCCGGCCGTCAGGGGTGAGGTAGCTTCGGCGCATTCGGCACTTCACGGCATCGTTCCTGGTGAGGCGATGAGCGGCTGGTGGTCATCCCTGGAGGAACGGACCCGCCGGGAGATCGACACGGAGGTGCCGCACGACCGCCTGCTCACGGCCGTCATGGCCGCCTGGGACGCGCTGCGTCCGCTCGGGGCCGGCTTGTGCGAGGCGGAGGAGGTCGTCCGCGCGCTACGACGCCCTCGGCGACCGCGTGCGACGCAGGCCGCCCGATGCGCCGGACGTCTCCGTACTGGCGGCCCGCGCCGCCGCGCACCCGGGCCGGGTGGCCGCGATGGAGGCGGTCCGGGACGGCGACACCGTCCATGACTGGTTCGTGCGCCTGGTCGCGGTCCTGGAGGATCCGGACGGGGAAGGACATCCGGCGACCGTCCACCAGCGCACCGGCGGGCCCCGGCCGGCCACTGCCGCCACCGAGGCAGGACAGGCCCTGGCCGACCATCTGGGTCACTTGACCACGACGGACCGGCCGACACGCTTGATGCACTCTACACATATATGCATAATGGCCTTATGTATAAGCAGGTTATGGACTCTTCCGGCCCGGCGGACGCGTCGGCCGGGCACCTGATGCTCGCCGTGGAGGACATCGTCCGGTACGTGCGCCGGAGCGCCACGACCGGCGGCCTGAGCACCGCGGCCTCGTCCGCGCTCGGCCGGCTGGGGCGCGAAGGACCCCAGCGACTGACCGAACTGGCCCGCGCCGAGAACGCCACCCAGCCCAACATGACCCAGCTCGTCACCCGCCTGGAACGCGCGGGGCTGGTGCGACGCACCGCCGACCGCACCGACGGCCGCGGGGTGCTGGTGGAGGCGACCGACACCGGCCTGGAGGTGTTCCGGCAACGGCGGGCCGAGCGCGCCGACGCCCTGGCGGAGCTCATGGAGGAGCTGACGGGGCCGGAGCGGCACGCCGTGGCGATCGCGCTGCCCGCGCTGGCCCGCGTGATCCAGGACCGCCAGACACGTACCTGAACCTGCCCGTCCCCCTCGCAACCTCCCTGGAGAGAACCGGAGATGAAGCCGTCATGAGCGCACCGCAAGGAAGGACCGCCAGCCCGTTCCGGCAGCCCAAGGCCGTGTGGGTTGTGGCGTTCGCCTGCGTGATCTCGTTCATGGGCATCGGCCTGGTCGACCCGATCCTGCCCGCCCTCGCCAAGAACCTGCACGCCTCGCCCAGCCAGGTCTCGCTGCTGTTCAGCAGCTATCTGATCGTCACCGCGGTGGCGATGCTGGTCGTCGGCTGGTTCTCCAGCCGGTTCGGCGCCAAGCGCACCCTGGTCATCGGCCTCGCCGTCATCGTGGTCTTCGCCGCGCTGGCAGGCTCCTCGGGCTCCATCAACGGCATCGTCGGCTTCCGCGCCGGCTGGGGTCTGGGCAACGCCCTCTTCATCGCCACCTCGCTCGCGGTGATCGTCGCCTCGGCCAGCGGCGGCTTCGGGGGCGCGATCATCCTCTACGAGACCGCACTCGGCCTCGGTATCGCCGTAGGGCCGCTGCTGGGCGGCGAGTTGGGCGCCATCAGCTGGCGCGGCCCGTTCTTCGGCGTCGCCGTCCTCATGTCCATAGCCCTCGTCGCGACCCTCGCCTTCGTACCGTCGCTGCCCAAGCCCGCCCGGCCCACCTCCCCCGTCGCGCCGCTCAGGGCGTTGCGCCACCGCGGTCTGCTGACCATGGGCATCATGGCCCTGCTCTACAACTGGGGCTTCTTCACCATGCTCGGCTACGCCCCCTATCCGATGAAGCTCGGCGCCCACGAGCTGGGTCTGGTCTTCACCGCCTGGGGCCTGCTGGTGGCCCTGTTCAGCGTGTTCGTCGCCCCGCGCCTGCAGGCCCGCTTCGGCACCGCTCCGGTGCTCTACGCCAACCTCGTCGGCCTCGCCGCCGTGATGGCCGTCATCGCCGCCGGCGTACAGACACCGGCCGTGGTCATCGTCGCGGTCATCGTCAGCGGTGCCTTCATCGGCATCAACAACACCCTCACCACACAGGCCGTCATGCTCGTCTCACCGGTGGAGCGCCCGGTGGCCTCCTCCGCGTACGGCTTCCTGCGCTTCATCGGCGGCGGCCTGGCACCGTACGTCGCCGGAAGGCTCGCCGACGCAACCGACCTGAGCGTGCCCTTCTATCTCGGCGCCGCCACCTTCGTCCTGGCCGTCCCCGTCCTGGCCGGCGGGCACGGCCTGCTGCGCCGGGCCGAGACCGACACCGGTGAGGCCGAAGCGGCGGTGCCTTCGCTCACGCCCGTCGGCGCCCCGGCCGCCACGGACACACCGCCGGTCATCGTCGCCGTGGGCGCGCACGACCGGGCCGCCGCCATCGTCGACGCAGCGGCCCGCCTCGCACGCGACACCGGCAGCCCGCTGGAGGTCGTCCACGTCCAGCAGACGGCGGTGGTCGAGGAGCAGGCCGTCGAGACCGAGACGGCCGAACAGGCCCGGGCCGCCGTGGTCGCCCACCTGGACCGTCTCGCGGAGCATGGCGTCGCCGCCACCGGTCAGGTCCTCGGCAGCGTGGGCGATCACGCGGCCGCCGGCCGTGCGCTGGCCCGGCACGCGGCACGCGTGGGCGCCCGCGCGGTCGCCGTCGGCCGCTCCCCGCGTGGTCCGCTCGCCCAGTTCGCCGACGGCAGTCTCACCTCCGCGCTCACCCACAGCGCCCCCTGCACGGTCGTCCTGGTCGACGCCGACGACAGCCGTCGGCACCTGACACCGGCCACCCTGGCGGAGCTGCGCGACACCGCGGCCTGAGGCTCACCGAATCAGTTTCCTTCGAGGCGAAGGTGCCGCACAGCGCCGGTCCGGACGCACGAGGAATGTGCTCGCCGTTCCTCGCCGGCCCCGGCCGTGAACAGTACGGCGGTCCCCTGCTCACAGTGCTCCGTAGGCGGCCGGTCGGCGTGGCCGGACGCGTGCCGGATTGCGCTCGTGTTTCCGGCCGTTCATGGTCGGAGGGTGAGCATGTCACCCGCGCTGCGGCCGCCCGACAGCCCTCGCGAGACCGGCCGCGGTCGGGTGCAGGGTGCCCCGGGCGTTCTCCGGGCCCTCGCCGTCTTCGGAGCCGTCCGGCTCGCCGGGGTCGTCCTGCTGATCGTGGCCGACGCAGTGGCCGGCCGCCCGTTCGGCAAGAGCCTGGTCCATACGTGGGACTCCGTCTGGTACCTGCACATCGCCGAGCACGGCTACGGGACCCAGCTGCGCATCACCAGCACTGGCGCGGTCCAGACCGACTGGGCGTTCTTTCCGCTGTATCCGGCGCTCATCCGCGCCCTGCGCGGCTTGCTCCCCCTGACCGCCGGGCAGGCCGGGCTGCTGGTCGCCTGGGGTTCCGCGGTGCTCGCCGTGTACGGCATCTACATGATCGGCCATCACCTCCACGGGCGGACGGTCGCCACCGCCGTCGTCGCCCTGTGGGCCGTACTGCCGCAATCGGTGGCCCTCACCCTCGCCTACACCGAACCGCTGTTCACCGCGTGTGCCGCCTGGTCCCTGTACGCCGTGCTGCGCCGCCGCTGGCTGGCCGCGGGCTCTCTGGCGCTGCTGGCGGGCCTCGCGCGGCCGAACGGGGTCGCGGTCGCCGCGGCCGTCGCCGCCGCGGCCGCGCACGAGGTCGTACGACAGCGCGGGCACGCCACCCCGGGACTCCTGGCCGGCGCGGCCCTCGGTCCACTGGGCTGGGCGGGTTATGTGCTGTGGGTGGGACGGCAGACCGGTGACCTGTGGCACGGGTACCTGCAGGTGCAGAGTGCCTGGAACTCCCGCCTGGACCTCGCGGTCGGGCCCCTGCGGTTTCTGGAGTCGATGCCGATGCGGGGCAGTTGGGTGACCTATCCCGTGTCCGTGGTCCTCGTCGTGGCCGGAATCGTGTCGTTCTGCGTGCTGTGTCTGGAGCGCGCCCCGCTGCCGTTGGTGGTCTTCGTGGGCGTGCTGCTGCTGTTGGCGCTCGCGGTGTCCGGACCCTTCTCCTCCAAGCCGCGCTTCCTCCTTCCGGCGTTCCCCCTCCTCATCCCGCCGGCCCGCGCCCTCGTACGGGCGTGGCGCGCAAGCCCGTCGGCCCGGTTCCGCCTGGTGTGCGCAGGCCTCACGGCCGTGTCCCTGCTCTACGGCACCTACCTGGCGGCCCTCGCCAGCCAGCCGCTGTGAGCCACCGGCGCACACACACCAGGCAGGGGTCGCGCCCGTACGCCACCTGGCCCAGGCGCTCGCCGCCCGACGGGCGAGGACCGGTCCGTCCGGGCGCCGGTCAGTCCAGCGCCTCGGTCTCGCACAACGCCTGCAGTGTCCAGCGGTTGAGCGTCTCGCTGCCGGCGTCGTAGGTGAGCCAGGTTCCGTCGCCCAGCGGGCGCGCGTAGGTGTCGGCGGGGCCCTCGGGATAGGTCACCGTGCCGCGTATCTCCAAGGTGGGGGTGTCGAGGATCCAGTGGCTGGGGGATTTGCCGTCCTCGGCGGAGTCGAGGGTCGACGCGATGACGGTATCGGCGTCCACGAAGCCGCAGGTGTAGTCCCAGTGGAGGGGATGCTCGTCGTCGTCCGACGCGGCCGGTCTCTCGGCGAGCACGGTGCCGTCCAGGGCGTGCAGCCGTATGTCGGCGCCGTAGTGCTGGACCGTCAGGAAGCCCGCGTGCCCGGGGTGGACGTCCATCAGGATGCGGTCCATGGTCTCGTTCAGGTCCCAGCCGGTCAGCTCCCTGCCGTCCCATCGCGCCCAGTGCAGCAGGATGCCGTCCTGGCCCATGCCGATGCACAGGCCCACATGGACGCCGTCCGGATGGGAGAGCTGGTGCGAACCGGCGGCGGCGCTCTCCAGTGGCATCGCCGCCAGCTCGCGTCCGTCACGGGCGTCCAGGACGACCCAGCGCTCCTCCCATTCGCCCTCCTCCGGCTCTGCCACGATGTGCGCCCACACCAGGCTGCCGTCGTCCGAGATCCGGCAGGAGCCGTGCTCGAGCCCCCGGCACACCTCCTGCTCGTCCCCGGTGTGCGGGTGGCCTGTCTCCGGTCCCCAGCAGCCGTGCCGGTACTCCCACAGGGTCTCACCGCCCGGGCCCACGGCCCGTGCCGCGCGCTGCCCCGAGAACACCGCGAACGTGCCGTCGGGACTCACCGAGTGGACACCGCTGTCCCAACCCGGCCAGGGCAGCGGGAAGACGGCGCTGGGCGCGCGCTCTCCGGCGAACACCTCGTCCAGGTCGTACACCTCCAGCTCATGGCCGCTCCGGAGGAGGGCACGGCGTGAGTCGGTCCCGCGGCTCTCGAAGGCGAAGCCGTTGACCAGGGCCTGCCCGCCGGGCAGGCGGACCGAGTCGCGAAGGTGTGCAGTGATCGGCATGGGTCCGAAGGTAGCGGAGCCCACTGACACCGGGCCGGGGCCGGCCGGCTCACTCGGGGGTCGTGGCCTCGGGTCGGCGTGCCTGACGGCGCCACAGGGAGGGGGTGGTGCCGTGGCGGCGTTTGAAGGCGACGCTGAAGGCGAACGGGTCCTCGTAGCCGACCTGGTGGGCCACGGCCGCGACGGTCGCCTCGGTGTCCCTCTGGTCGAGCCCGACCTACGGACCGACGTCGACCATGAGGCGCGGACCCCCCGGCTCGTCGCCGAAGCGGTGGACACCGGCGTACGACGGCTGGTGCTGCTGTCGGCGTACGGCGTGGGCGAGGCCGACGACACCCACCCCCTCAAGGGCGCCGAACGGGCCGTGCGGCGCTCGGGCGTCGAAGGGACGATCCTGCGGCCCGACTGGTTCTCGCAGAACTTCAGCGAGGGTCCCTGGCTCCAGGGGATCCGGACGGCGACCCTGTCCCTGCCGACCGGCGACGGCCGCACGCCTTTCGTGGACGCCGGGGACGTCGCCGAGGTCGCCGCATCCGCGCTGACCGAGGACCGGCACGGCGGCCGGACGTACCAGCTGACCGGTCCTCGGGCGATCGGCTTCGGCGAGGCGGCCGACCTCATCGGCAGGGCCACCGGACGTGTCGTCCGCCATGTCGACGTCGATCCCGGTGTGTTCACCGAGCGGCAGATCTCCTCCGGTGTTCCGGCCGACGTCGCGCGCCTGCTCACCGGCCTGCTCGTGACCGTCCGTTCCGGCCGGGGCGCCACGGTCGCCGACGCCGTGGAACGAGCCCTCGGCCGGCCGCCGAGGCCGTTCGCGGACTACGTCGCCGAGACCGCCGCCGGTCACTGGAGCTGACCCGACCGCACCACGGCCCCGGCTGCTCAGGGCCTGGTGCCGTCGGCCGTCAGGACGGCGAGGAGCCTGCGCGCCCGCTCGCGGAAGGCCTCGTCCTCGCGGATGATCCGGCCTTCCACGCCCGAGCGGATGACCCGCGCGTCGCCGTCGGCGAGAACCGCCAGCCGGGCCAGGTGACGTGGGGCCAGAGATGCGGAGCCGAGGGACTGCAGGGCATCCAGGGCTCCCGTCGGGTCGGCTTCCTGCTCGACGGCGTCCAGGACCGCCGTGGCGAGCCCGGTGCGCGGCGGTGGCGCGGGCTCCGCCACCGCCGCGAGGGCGAGCACCGCGGCCGGTACCTGCTCCGGGTCGCCGAGCAGGGCCTCGAGCCGGGCGGTCAGCGGACGTCCGGCCGGGCCCAGCAGTGCCGTCGCCCGGGCGGCCCGCACCGCGGACCAGCGGGCCCAGGGGCTCTGTGCCGCCCGGGCGAACACCGAATCCAGGGCCTCGACGACCGTGGGGGCGTCACCCGTGATGCGCCACAGCGCTTCGGCGAGCGAGGTGTCGGCGTCCAGTGCGGGGGTGACGGTGCTGCCCTTCCCTGCGGCAAGTGCCGCCTGCAGTACGGGAACCAGGGATCCGGCCCGGGGCCCGAGGGCGCCCGCTGTTCCGGCGGCTTCTTGCAGGTCGCGCGAGTCGCGTCGAAGCTCACGGGCGAGGCACGCCAGCAGCGGCTCCGGCTCGCCGACGAGGTCGTACAGCGCCTTCGCCGCCCGCAGCGAGCCTCGTTCGGCGGTGGCCCGCAGTGCGGTGGCTGCCCGTTGCCGTTCGCCGGGGCCGCAGTCGCGCGCGAGGGGGATGATGGCGGTGGCGGCCTGTCCGGGGAAGTGCGGCAGCAGCGCGTACAGTTCGGGCAGCGCCGAGGCGGCCCGAGCGCCCCAGCCGGCCAGCAGCTTCGTCAGCTGCCCCGGCTCGTTGCCGCTCAGGCTTCCGGGGCGGGAGAGGCGGCGGCGTACCGCCTCGAGGAGTTCGGTGTCGTAGGGGAGGACGACGTCCACGGGGCTCAGGAAGCCCGCGGCGGCGTCCAGGGCCCGTGGGCGCCGGCCGAGGCCGCGGGCCAGCAGCGGTACGGCTTGGGCGGGAGCCACCAGCACGAGCGCGGCCAGGGCCCGGTCGGCGTGGTCGTCCGCCCGGTCCGGGCTGCGGCCGGCGAGCGGCGCCAGGACGGACGCGGCCGGCGCTGCGGCGGTGCCCAGGCGGCCCAGGAGCGATGCCGCCGCCACCACGCCCTCCTCCTCGGTGGTCGCCTCGATCAGCCCGGCCAGCAGCCGCCGCGGGGCGCTGCGCGAGAGCATGCAGGCGCGGTCGGCCGCCCACAGCGCCTCGGCACGGACCTCCGCCCGACCGTCCCGAAGAGCGGCGTCCAGCAGCGCGAACACCGCCTCCCGGTCCGTCTCGCGGTCCCGGCCGAGCAGCGCCTCCACCACGGCGGCCAGGGGCTCGGCGCGGTCGAGGTCGAAGCCGTCCGAGACCAGTTCGTCAGCGGGCAGGAGGGACAGCAGCGTCGAGTGGTGCTGCCCGGTCCAGGGCAGGTTCGCGTCGAGACAGGCGAACACGGCGGCGAGCCGCAGCTCCGGCGGCTGGGAGGGCTCCAGGACCGTGGCGGCCGCTTCGGCACCGGCGCGGGCATCCAGCCGGGACATCGCGGCCAGGATCGCCGACCGCACCGACGGCTCGGACTCCTCGTCCCAGCGTCCCCGCAGTGCGGGAAGGACGGTGGCGGTGGCGCGGGTGTGGGACACGGCCCAAGCCGCGGCCCGGCGGACCTCCGGCTCGGCGGCATCGAGCAAGGGCAGCAGCAGGGCGAGCTGTTCGGTCACGGCGGCCCGGACCGTGCCCTGCGGCACGCCGTGCTCGTCCTCGCTCTCGGCCATACCCCCGAGCAGCGTCAGCAGGTCCGCCGTCCGATGGCCCGAGGCCGCGATCCTGGCCAGAAACGGCGCGATGTGTGCGCTGGCGGCGTAGACCGTGCCCTGGTGCAGCACACTCCCGTACAGCTCCGACAGCGCTGCGGCCGCCGCGTCGTCGTCCGGCCCGGTCAGTGCCCGCAGCAGATCGGGAAGGTCCTCCGCGGTGCCGTAGGCGTGGGAGAAGTCCGGCCAGGGCTGGGCGTCGAGGCCGTCGAGGGGGTGTGCGCGTTCCATGCGGGGCATCCTGCCAGTCGGCGCAGACTCCGGGGCAGCGCGGTCATGTCGTCCCGGCCGTCGTCCGGACGGCTCACGGGTGTGAGCAGCTCGGTGGGCCGGGGTCAGCCCTCGATGTCCAGGGCCGTCCCGTACAGCCGGTCCACCCGCAGCCGGATCACGACCCTGCGCTCGGCCACCTGCTGTGCGAGGAAGGCGTCTTCGTGCTCGGGCCTGGCGGTCGGCGGGAGCATCGCGAGGAGTTCCCGCCCGACCGCGTCACCGGGCACCGTGGTGGTCTCGGAGACCTCGGCGGATCCCTCGGCGACGGCGAACGACCACACGTCGCCGCCCTGCACATGCAGCGCCGCCCGCGGATCGCGCCGCAGTTGCTTCGCCTTCGCGCGGTCGGCCGTCGTGGACAGCCGCACGACGCGGGACTGGGGGTCCCAGGCGTAGAGCATGGTGGTGAGGTGGGGGTGACCACTTCGCTTGACCGTGGCAAGGGTGCCGAACTGCTGCTTGGCGAGCAGATCGGAGAGGGCTTCGTCGGACAGGGGCCGAGGTGCGGGTCCTTGAGTCATGCGGTGATCAACTCCCGTCCGCACGAGGGTATTCCGGGTGCCATGCCCCCACCTGGCGCCCTCAGTTCGTGTACCGCTCCGGCCGGTCCACGCGCACGGCTCGCCCGGGTCGCCGTATCACCGCTGCTGGAGCGGATCGACGACCCGGACGCCGCTGCCGTGCACGACCATGCGGCCGCGCGCCGGATCACCGTGTGGCCGAGCGCGGGCGGCCGAGCGGAGGGGCGGGGCTCAGCCCTCGGTGGGCCGGTACGGGCGGGGTACGAAGACCAGGGCGTCGCCCACGGACCGCTCGGTGGGCCCGCTGGGGTGGTTCACCAGGGTGCCCTCGACGGACATGGTGGTCGAGCCGCCGCCGTCCAGGTTGACGGCGTCGGCCAGGCCCAGGGCGTTGGCGACCGCCGCCGTCTCGTCCATCGTGGTGCCGACACTGGTCGTCATGCGGCCGTCGATGGTCGCCAGGACGACCTTGCCCTGGCGGGTCGTACCGGCGATCGTGCGCGGGTTGCGGTCGAAGAAGCTGCCCGAGCCGGCCGGCACCACGATCCGGCCGTGCGCGGTGAGGCGATAGCGGCCGTTCACGCCGAACAGCCCCGGGCGGGCGGGAAGCCGGCGGCCCTGCTCGTCCGTGAGCACGGATTCGGTGCGCAGGCAGCCCCCGTCGGCGGTGTGCAGCAGGGCCGCCGCGTCGGCCCCTGTGGCCTGTACCGAGGTCTGGCCGGCGGTCAGGTGCGTGCCGCGGGCCGTCCGGGTGCGGACGACGCAGCCGTGCCGGTCGAGGACCACCTCGACGCCCGCTCCGGAGGGGGTGCTCTCGGCGAACTCGGGGGTGAAGCGCACGACGTCGCCGGGCACGGTGCACCGGGTGGGATCGGTCAGGTCGGCGCAGGCCGCCGGGACGGCGGGCGGATGGTTCACGTACTTCAGCGGCAGGGTGGCTCCGGTCCGCCGGTTGTGCAGGCTGCCCGACCAACTCAGCCGGCCCATCAGGGCGCGGTTGCTGTGGGCGTCCACGACGAAGTCGGCCTCCGCGGGGTCGCCGGTGGGCTCGCTGAGCAGCCGTCCGTCGTAGAGGCCGAGGCCCACCGGGTCGCCGGGATACTGCGCGCTGGCGGTGAAGGTGAAGAAGGAGCCGTTGACGCCGGCCAGGGCATTCGAGGAGCGCACCAGATCGGTCGTCCTCTCCGTGTGGGCCAGGTCGGGGCCGAATGTCGCCTTCAGCTGCCCGTGCGCCCTGCGCGGGTCGATGGTGAGGACGTCGACCACCCAGGGGCCGCGTGTCGTGGTGTTGATCTGGTCGGCCGGGGCGGGCTCGGTGCCCCGGACGACACGGGTGAGGGTGACACCGTCGGCCAGGGTCTGTGTCGTGCGGGTCTCCGCGAGGCCGGGGTCGCCGAGCGGGAGCGTCGCCTGGGCGGCGGTGGCCCGGCCGGCGGGCGGCGCGAGCAGCAGGAGCAGGGCGGCCGCGGTGAGCGTCGCCGCACGGGTCAAGCCGGGTCTGTACGAGGTGAATGCCATGCACGCGAGGGTGCTCGTCGATGCGGACGTCCACCCGTGCGGCGGTTGATGTGCCGGTCCCGGTTCGGTTAACTGCCGGTTACGCGGGTCGAGTTGGCGGATACCGGCGAGCAGGAACCGGGCCGGGGGCCTGGCGTGCGCTCCCCCGCACCCGACGACCCTGACGAACCCGGCCGGCGTCCGTCCTGCCGTGCGCGGGCCCGGTCGAGGCTGTGCCGCTTCAGTAGCGCTGCACGTGAGCGTGGGACCGTCGGCCGCATCCCTCGCGACACGACGACGGGGCGTCCCGCCAGGCCTCATGACCCGGCGGGACGCCCCATCACGACCCGCGCTGCCGCTAGTTGCGGCGCCCCGCGGGATCGTGGGCGAAGGAGTCCCGGTCGGCGCCGGGCGCCGATGCGGAACCGCTGACACCGGTGCCCGCGCCGGCCGTCGCCGCCTCGGCCTGGTCACCGTGCCCCGGCCACCACGCGGCGTGGCCGATCAGCGCGGTGAGGCTCGGGGTGAAGAACATCGCCATGACGAAGGCCGCGACGGCGATGCCGAAGGAGACCGCGAAACCCATCTCCGTGAGCAGCGAGTTGCCCGCCAGCATCATCGTGGCGAAGGTCGCCGCCAGGATGAAGCCGGCCGCGGCGACCGTCGGACCGGCGTGGCGCAGCGCCATGCCGGCCGCCTCGCGCGGTTCGCGGCCCTCGCGGGCCTCCTCGCGGAGCCGGGCGATCATGAGGATGTTGTAGTCGGTGCCGATGGCGACCACGAACAGATACATGATCACCGGGAGCATGAACATCAGGCCCGAGTGTCCCTGCCCCTTCTGGAAGATCAACACGGTGGCACCGAGGGTGGCGCCGAAGCCGAGGCCCACCGATGCCATCAGGTACCAGGGGGCGACGACGCTGCGCAGGAGCAGGCCCAGGATCACCATGATGAGGATGGCGGCCACCGGGAAGACCGTCTTGTAGTCGTGGTTCACCGCGGTGTTGATGTCCTTGTAGATCGAGGACATGCCGCCGACGACCGCCTTGGTGCCGTCAGGGGCGTTGGCGTGAGCGACGTCCCGCACCCGGCCCACGGTGTCGATCGCCTTGTCCGTCGACGCCTCGTACTTGAGCGTGACGGTGAAGTCCGCGGTGCTGCCGTCCTTGTTCACCTGTGTCATGCGGGCGTTCGCGACCCCGTCCACGGCCCCGAGCCTGCTCGCGTACGCGGCGAAGGCCGCCTTGTCCAGCGGCTTGCCGTCGGTGCTGGACAGGTAGACGTCGGTGGGTGCCGCGGCGCCCGCCGAGTACGCCTTCTGCATCTGGTCCTGGACGACCATGGACTCCTTGGTCTTCGGCATGGAGCCCGAGGCCAGGTCGAAGGTGGCGTGGTAACCGAAGATGCCGCCCGCCAGCGCGACCAGGACGAGACCGGACAGCGCGGCGGCGAGCGCCGGACGGCGCTGGACCCCGCGGCCGAGGGCGGCGAAGCGGGCGTTCTCCGGTTCCTTCTGCCAGGACTTGGAAGGCCAGAAGACCTTCGGTCCGATCAGCGAGACCACCGCCGGGATCAGGGTCAGACCCGCGACGAGGGTCGCGCCGACCGCGATGGCGAGCGCCGGGCCCATCTGCTTGAGGAAGCCGAGGGTGGACAGCACCAGCGCGAGGAAGGCGATGATGACGGCCCCGGCCGCCGAGGCGATGGCCTCACCGACCCGGCCGACCGCGTTGACCATGGCCTGCTTGGGTTCGTCACCGGCGCGCAGTCGTTCGCGGTACCGGAACATCAGGAACAGGAAGTAATCCGTACCCACGCCGAAGAGCACGACGATCAGGATCGACGAGATCGAGCTGTTCGCCTGGAGGTCGAACAGCTTGGTGGCGTAGGCGATCAGGCCGTTGGCGACGGCCGACACCAGGCCGATCAGCACCAGGGGCAGTACGGCCAGGATCGGCGCCCGGAAGATGATCAGCAAGGTCACCAGGATGATCGCGAAGGTGCCGAAGCCGATCAGCGCCTGTCCTCGCTTGGACGAGTCCTGCTGGTCGAGAGCCTGGGCGGCGCTACCGCCGAGCTTGACGTCGAGATGCGTACCCTTGGCCAGCTGCTTGACGTCGTCGCGCAACACCTTGGCCGCGTCGGCCTGTTTGGGCTGGCCGGCGTTCTTGCTGTCCATCTGCACCAGGGTCAGGTCGTACCTGCCGTCCTTGGACGGCGGGCCGGGGACGACCTTCTGCACCTGGTCGATGTGCTTGTTGCCCAGTTCGGTGGTGATCCGGGCGATGTCCTGCTTGTCGGCGGCGGTCAGCTCGCCGCCGTCGGTGCGCTGGTACAGCGCGATCGCGGACGGGGTGAAGGTGCTGGGGAACGCCTTCTGTTGGAGATCGGCCGCTTTGATGGACTCGTAACTCTTGGGAAGGAAGCTGCTCTCGTCACTGTTCGAGGGCAGACTCGGTGCAGTGGCGACGATCGCCACCGCTGCGATCAGCCAGGCCACGATCGTCCAGACGGGATGTCGGACGACTGTGGCGCCAATACGTCGGAACATGCGGAAGGTCCTCCTGGGCAGGAAGATCACCACAGCCCGGGGAGCGGTCCCTGGCACGTCGGCGACCCTGACCGGCGCGTATCGAACGAGCCGGTCGAATGGTTGTCTTATGGCACATGGTAGTGACCGGACAGGAAGGTCATCTCGCCATTTGGTCTCCCCCTCGAGTGATGTTCGAGCGCTCAGGGGACGTGGAGCGCCCGGGACGTGGAGCGCCGAGCGGACACGTGAGCCCTCGGCCCAGGACCGGGACAGGCCGCTCAGCCGAGGATGAACGGGAGTTCGGCGGCGAAGTCACCCAGGGCGGCCTTCTCCGCTTCGGTCGGCGTACGGCGTCCGGTGCCGACGAGCAGCGCGTCCTTGTCGGAGAACGAGGCGGGGAAGGGAGTGCCCGCGATCTTCTCCAGCGACGCGCGCGCCGCCGTGAGCGTCTCGACGGGTGGCTCGGCGGCCGACGGCAGACGGGCGATCAGGTCGAGGTGGTGCAGGGTCCATTCGACCACGTACGCGGACAGGTAGTCGCCGGCGGTCAGTACCTCGTCGCGCGTACGGACGCGGAGGGCCGGATCGGCGAGCTCGGCGGCGCGGCCCGCCGCGGAACCGACGTCGTCCAGGTGGAACTTCAGCCACCGCGGCTCGCCGTAGGCGGCGGCCAGCCGGGGGATCAGCGCGTCGAGCGGATCCTGGCCGGTCGGGGGCTCGACCAGGTTCCAGTAGGTGACCGCGTCCACGGTCGGTTCGGCGTCGGTGGGTGTGACGAGTGTGATCAGGACGTCCTGGGCGTCGATGACCAGGTGGCACACCAGGTCACGTACCAGCCAGCCGGTACAGCCGGACGGCCGCTCGAAGTCCTCGTCCGGGAGTTCCGCGACCGCTGTGCGCAATGCCGTCCAAGAGCGTGAGAAGAGATCCACTGACCGCACGGTAGTGCGGGGCCGGCTCGGCGGACAACCGAATTCGGACGGGCCGGAACTCGGATGGCGTGCCTGCCCCACTCCGCGTGCCGCGGTGCGGCGACGCGCCTCAACTCGCTTTCCTCATGGCTTACTTCACACCTTGACCCCAATGGTCTGTACCTCTAGTTTCACAGCTCAGCCATCCCCCACCCGAAAGGCCACCCTCCTCCATGGCCAGGTCCCCTTCCGCCGCCGTCCTCACAGCCGCACTGGGCCTCTCCGCGTGCCTGCTCACCGCTTCCCCGGCCCAGGCCGGCACGCACGCCCCAGCCGCTCAGGACTCCGACACCTGCTGGGCGACCCACTACGGTCCGCAGCCGCCCGGCGCCCTGACGGCCAGCGGCGAACTCTTCGACAACAACGCCGACACGGCGGCGACCTCGCTCAGCCGTCAGCCCCAACTGCCCTTCGGCACACGGGTACAGGTCACGAACACCGCCAACGGCAGGTCGCTGGTGGTCCGCATCAACGACCGGGGCACGTTCGCCTGGACTCCGCAGGTACCCAAGTGCCTGGACCTGACCGACGGCGCCTTCGGACGGCTCGGCGGAAGCCTCGATCCCGACGCCGGACACATCGTCGTCACGGAGACCGTCCTCGGCTGACGGCCCGTACCCCCGTCTCCGGCCGGCGGCACGGCACGTCCGCCGGCACCGGCACGCACCCCATCCACCCGACCTGGACCGGAGCACCTGTCGATGCACCTCCGCCTCGCCGAACTCCCGCACAGACCCATACGTCCGGGGCGTCTCGCACGCTTCCTGGCCGGCGGCGCCGTCGCCGCCCTCCTCGCCGCGCTGTTCATCGCCTCGCCCGCCCGGGCCGCGGACGGCCGGATCACCGGGCTGGCCGGCAAGTGCGTGGACGTGGAGGGCGCCAACAGCGCCAACGGCACCGCCGTACAGCTCTACGACTGCAACGGAACCGGTGCGCAGAACTGGTCGAACCCGGGTGACGGCACCCTGCGGGCGCTCGGCAAGTGCCTGGACGTCGTCGACCGCGGCACCACCGACGGCGCGGCGGTCCAGCTGTGGGACTGCTCCGGCGGCGCCAACCAGCAGTGGGTGGTCACGCCGGCCCACGACATCGTCAACCCGGCCGCGAACAAGTGCCTGGACGTGCGGGACGACAACAGCGCCAACGGCACGCGGCTGCAGATCTGGACCTGCACGAGTGGCGCGAACCAGAAGTGGAACGCTCCGGCCGGCGGCGGAAGCGGCACACCGTCCGGATTCGTCGTCTCCGAAGCCCAGTTCAACCAGATGTTCCCGAACCGCAACAGCTTCTACAGCTACAGCGGCCTCGTCCAGGCCCTGAGCGCCTACCCGGGCTTCGCGAACACCGGCAGCGACACGGTCCGGAAGCAGGAGGCCGCCGCCTTCCTCGCCAACGTCAGCCACGAGACGGGCGGCCTGGTCCACGTCGTCGAGCAGAACACCGCCAACTACCCGACGTACTGCGACTGGAGCCGGCCGTACGGCTGCCCCGCCGGACAGGCCGCCTACTACGGGCGCGGCCCGCTCCAGCTCAGCTGGAACTTCAACTACAAGGCCGCCGGTGACGCACTCGGCATCGACCTCCTGGACAACCCCTGGCAGGTGCAGAACGACGCCTCCGTCGCCTGGAAGACGGGCCTTTGGTACTGGAACACCCAGTCGGGGCCGGGCACGATGACCCCGCACGACGCCATGGTCAACGGTGCCGGATTCGGCCAGACCATCCGCAGCATCAACGGCTCCCTGGAGTGCGACGGCAAGAACCCCGCCCAGGTCCAGAGCCGCGTCGACGCCTACCAGCGCTTCACCCAGATCCTCGGCGTCTCGCCGGGCGGCAACCTGTACTGCTGACCGGGTCCGCCCTCGCCCACAGGTGCACCGCCTCGCAACAGAGGCGGTGCACCGCGTGCCCGCCATCAGCACGGCATCCAGGTGCGCACCGTACGGCTGGTCCGGCTCAGCGGGCGGCGTCCATGCGCTGGGTGCCGATGACCGACAGCAGCCGCAGCGCCTCCTCGGACGGTGTGCCGGGGACGGCGGTGTAGATCACGACCTGCTGGTCCCGGTCGGCGAGGTCCAGGGCGTCGCAGTTGACGGTGACCGGCCCGACCTGCGGATGCCGGAACGTCTTGCGGAGCGTGGGTTCCGCGTCCACGTCGTGGGAGTCCCACAGCCGGGCGAACTCCTCGCTGCCGGCGCGGAGTTCGCGGATCAGCCCGGTCACCTCGGGATCGTCGGGGTAGCGGGCGGCGGCCGTGCGCAGCCGGCGGGCGGCGTGCCGGGCGAACGCGTCGGCGTCGGACACGCCGTACAGCCGCTGCCCCTCGGAGCGCGGCCCGAGGAAGGCACGGCGCGCGAGGTTGCGCTCGCGGCGCGGCAGGGCCGAGAAGTCCTCCATCAGGGCGGCGGCCAGCTCGTTCCAGGCCAGCACCTCCAGCGTGGCCGAGGTGACGAAGGCGGCGGACCGCGGCAGCCGGTGGATCAGGTCGAGGATGCTCTGCCGCACCTCGCGCGGGGGCCCGGGCGCGCGGTCCGGCGAGGCGCCGGCCAGCAGATGGAGGTGCTCGCGTTCGGCGTCCGACAGCCGCAGGGCGCGGGCCAGTCCGGCCAGTACCTCGCGGGACGGACGCGGGCCGCGGGCCTGCTCCAGCCGGGTGTAGTACTCGGTCGAGATGAACGCCAGGTGCGCCACCTCCTCGCGGCGCAGCCCCGGCGTGCGACGGCGCGGCCCGGCGGCCAGGCCCACGTCGGCAGGGCCGATCCGCTCGCGCCTGCTGCGCAGGAATCCCGCCAGTTCCGCTCTGTCCACACCTCCAGTGTGCGGGTCTGCGGCGAGCCCGATCCAGGTACTGCCGGTGCCTGGATGGGCCCGCCACCCGGGGCGCAGGCTCGCTGCCATGGACAACGCACAGAACGTCATGGACGACACACCG
This sequence comes from Streptomyces sp. NPDC001153, assembly GCF_053598315.1. Lineage (NCBI taxonomy): Bacteria > Bacillati > Actinomycetota > Actinomycetes > Kitasatosporales > Streptomycetaceae > Streptomyces > Streptomyces sp. NPDC001153. The sequence continues at coordinate 18,162 of NZ_JBSFJZ010000053.1, read as the reverse complement.
GACATCGACACGCCCGCATACGGCCTGCTGGCCGGCAAGGTCGCCTTCGTCAGCGGTGCCGGGCGCGGGATCGGCGCCGCCGCGGCCCGGCTCTTCGCCCGGGAAGGGGCCCGGGTCCTGCTCGCGGCCCGCACCGAGGCCCAGCTGAAGGCCGTCACCGAGGAGGTACGGGCGGCGGGCGGCACCGCGGACTACGTCGTGTGCGACCTGGCCGACACGGCGAGCGTGCGGGCCGCCGTGGACCGTACCGTCGACCTGTACGGCCGCCTCGACATCGCCTTCAACAACGGCGCCACGATCCAGCCGCCCGGCCCCATGGACCAGCTGCCGGAGGCCGAGTTCGACCATGTCTACGCGGTGAACCTCAAGAGCGTCTGGCTCGCCATGGTCGCCGAGGTGACCGCCATCCGGGCCACCGCCGGGACGGGCGCCATCGTCAACAACTCGTCCGTCGGCAGTCTGCGGGGCAACCCCGAACTGCCCGCGTACGGTGCGATGAAGCGGGCGGTGAACAGCCTCACCGAGTCGGCCGCCGTGACCTACGGCCCCGAAGGCATCCGCGTCAACGCCATCGCGCCCGGCAACACCCTGACGGAGATGATCCGGGCCTGGGAAGCTCAGGCTCCCGGCCTTCAGGACCGGCTCACGGCGCTCACCCCGCTGCGCCGCGCGGCCGTTCCCGAGGAGATCGCCGAGGCCGCCGCCTGGCTGCTGAGCGACCGCTCCTCCTTCGTGACGGGCACGGTGCTGCGGGTCGACGGCGGCGCACGGGCCTGACCGGGCGCGGGAGTCAGCCGAGACCGAGAACGCTCAGGGTCCGCTCGGCCATGCGCTGCTCGCCGAGCGCGTTGGGGTGGACCGGGACGATGTTCTGCCCGAACAGGAGCGGCTCGATCCACCGGGTGCCGACGGCCTGGCACGCGTCATGGCCCTCCGACGCCTGCGAGAAGTCGACGTACGTCGCCCCGGACTCCTCGGCGGCGCGCTGCACGACGGCGTTGAGGTGGGCCTGCAGCGCATGCAGGTACGGCACGTCACCGGAGGCGACCGGCAGCTGGGCGAAGCAGGACGGGTCGGCCTGGGCCGGCGTGATCCACGGATAACCGAGCACCGCCACACGGGCGTTCGGCGCCTTGGCCCGCACGGCGTCCAGCGCGTTCTTCAGCGCGGGGTAGGTCTTCGTGTCGATCCCGTCGTCGAAGGAGCTGCCGTAGATGTCCTTGCAGGGGCTGCCCTTGCCGCCGCTGAGAATGCCGGCGGTTCCGCAGGCGAGCATGGCGTCGACGAAGGTGCCGTTGTCGTTGCCGCCGATCGTCAGCGTCACCAGGTCGGTGCCGGCGGTGACCGCGTCCGTCTGCGGGGCGACCCCGGGGTACTGGGACGCGGTGAAGTCCTTGCTCTGGGCGGCGCCGCAGGTGACGTCCGTGAGCCCGGCGCCGGTGCGGGCGGCGATGACGTGGGGGTAGTCGGCCGTCGAGCGCAGACAGATCAGGTTGCTCGCGTCGACGGGCAGGACGCCCGAGGCGGCGCTGTAACTGTCGCCGAGGGCGGCGTAGTTCAGGGGTGTCGTGGCATGGGCGGGTGCGGCGGTGAGGCCGAGGGCCAGCGCGCCGGCGAGCGCGGACGTCGCGGCGATGGCCCGGCGCAGGGCAGACTTGGGCATGGGCGGGTGCTCCCTGTTCTCGAGGTGGGGACACGCAGCAGGCGGGCATGGCTGTGCCCGTGTGTGTGCTGGTGCGCGAGAATGCGGCGGCTCAGGGCAAGGGGGAGTTGCCTTGTCGCGGGGTTACCGCGAGGTACTACCGAGAAGTAATGTGCGGGCGGCGCACCCAGGAGTCAACGTTGTTGACAGAAGTTCTTGAAACACTCAGCTTCTTCGGGAACAACTGCTGTCTGGGCGCGAGAGGCTGACGGTGGGCATCACCCGGCGCGTTCCCCGGTGCGGGCGACAGCGAGCCCTTACGAAGTCATGACATGGCGGTCGCGTCACCCGGTTCCCGTGCCGTCGGCCTCTAGCGTGGCCGTATGCGTGTACTGGTCACCGGCGGTGCCGGGTTCATCGGGTCCCATGTCGTCGAGGCGCTGCGCGCGAGCGGGCACGAGCCGCTCGTGTACGACGTCCGGGCCGGTCGGGGCGCCGACGTGCGCGACCCGGCAGCGGTCGCCCGCGCCCTGTCCGGCGTGGACGCGGTCTGCCACCAGGCGGCCATGGTGGGCCTCGGCAACGGCGTCACGGACGCGGTCGAGTACGTCTCCCGCAACGACCTGGGCACCGCCGTCCTGCTCGCCGCGATGGCCGAGGCGGGCGTCCGGCGGCTGGTGCTTGCCGGGTCGATGGTGGTGTACGGGGAGGGCCGCTACGACTGCCCCGCGCACGGCGTCGTACGCCCGGGGCCGCGGGCCGCGGCCGACCTGGAGGCGGGCCGCTTCGAACCCCGCTGCCCGCGGTGCGGCGCATCGCTCGTCCCCGGCCTGGTCACCGAGGACGCCCCGCCCGACCCGCGCAACGTCTACGCCGCGACCAAGCTCGCCCAGGAACACCTGTCGGCCGCCTGGGCCCGCGCCACGGACGGTACGGCGATCTCGTTGCGCTACCACAATGTGTACGGCCCCAGGATGCCCCGCGACACCCCGTACGCCGGCGTCGCCTCCTTCTTCCGCTCGGCCCTCGAACGCGGCGAGGCCCCGCGGGTGTTCGAGGACGGCCGGCAGCGGCGGGACTTCGTCCACGTACGGGACGTGGCCGCGGCCAACGTCGTCGCGCTGGAGGCCGGGCCGCGCCCCGGAACCCTCACCGCGTACAACACCGGCAGCGGCGAGCCGCACACGGTCGGCGACCTGGCCCGCGCCCTGTCCGCCGCCCACGGCGGCCCGGAACCGGTCGTCACCGGCGAGTACCGGCTGGGCGACGTCCGCCACATCACGGCGGACTCCTCCCGGCTGCGCACGGAACTCGGCTGGAAGCCGGAGGTGGGCTTCGCGGAGGGAATGCGGGAGTTCACGCGAACGCACTGAGCGTGTCCACACGCGTGGGACGGCCTGACCCTTGATCATGGCGCTGCTTCGAAATGCGCATGAACCCATCGATGCGTACGAACCAGTCGAAAGGACAGCCATGTCGCGACGGACCCTGAGGCCGACCCGCGCCCAGGTCGCAGCCCTGCTCACCGCGCCGGTGCTCGGCCTGGGCCTCCTCGTCCCATCAGCCTCCGCGGACGCGCCGCCGCCCGGCCCGAAGGTCGACAGCGGCACCGTCATCGACAAGGTCTGCCGTCACGCGAACGAGGACCCCGAGGACGGCTCGGGCCTGTCCTGCGAGAAGGACATCGCGCCGCTCCTCTCGCGCATCATCGGCCCGGGGAGCGGGCTCACATGCCGGAACGTGGCCCCGAACTCCATCAGCTGCCGCCCGGAGTGACCGTTCACGCCTTCGCCGTCGGCAGGGTCACCTCGAAGCGGCAGCCGCCCGGGATGTTGCGGACGGTCGCCCGGCCCTGATGGGCCTCGACGATGCCCCGTACGATCGCCAGCCCCAGCCCCGCCCCGGCGGGCGGGGTCCGCGCGTCGCTGCCACGCCAGCCGGTGTCGAAGACGCGCGGCAGGTCCTCCTCGGGGATGCCGCCGCAGCCGTCCGTGACGGACAGCACCACCCCGTCGTCGGTACGCTCGGCGGCGATGGCGACGGTGCCGTCGGGCGGGGTCCGGCGGATGGCGTTGACCAGGAGGTTGCCGAGCACCCGGGTCATCTCCTTGCCGTCCACCTCCACCGGTACGGGTTCGACGCGGTCGCCCACCAGCCGTACCCCGTGTTCCCGGGCGAGCGGGTCGGCGCCGGCCAGTGCGTCGCCGACCAGGTCGTACAGGGAGATCCGGGAGGGGCTCAGCGGGAGGGTGCCCGCGTGGATGCGGGAGAGTTCGAAGAGGTCGCCGACCATGTCGTTGAGCCGTTCGACCTCGGTGCGGATCTGTTTGAGGTAACGGCCGGGGTCGGCGGCCACGCCGTCCTCCAGCGCCTCCGACATGGCGCGCAGTCCGGCGAGCGGGGTGCGCAGGTCGTGCGAGATCCAGGCGACCAGCTCGCGCCGGGACTTCTCGAGCGCCCGCTCCCGTTCGCGGGATTCGGCGAGCCGGGCGCTGGTGGCGGCCAGCTCACGGCTGAGGGCGGCCAGTTCGGCGGTGACCGGTCCGTGCGGGGCGGCGAAGGCGCCCGCGTCGCCGAACGAGCGGGCGGCGTCGGTGAGTTCGCGGCTGCGGGCAACGACCCAGCGGCCGAGGAGCAGCGCCGTGGCCAGGGAGACCACGGCCGCCATCGCGACGACGGTGGTGACCACGGTCAGGTCGTGCGACGACAGGAACATCGCCCAGGCGACGGCGAGCGTGCCGGCGAGCATCGCGCCGACGCCGACCGCCGCGACCACGGCGACGGAGGCGGTGAGCGAGCGGCGCCGGATCAGGCGCAGCACGCCCGCTCCCGCCACCCCCGCGGCCGCGGCGCCGGCGAAGGCGTACAGGGCGATGAGGAGGGTGTCACGCATGGTCAGTGCACCGCCCCGTCCGGTTCGAAGCGGTAGCCCACGCCCCACACCGTCTGGATCAGGCGGGGCCTGGCCGGGTCGTCCTCGACCTTGCCGCGCAGCCTGCGGACGTGGACGGTGACGGTCGAGAGGTCGCCGAAGTCCCAGCCCCAGACCTCGCGCATCAGGTCCTCGCGGCTGTAGGCGCGGCCCGGGTGCCGCAGGAAGAACGCGAGCAGGTCGAACTCCCGGAGCGTGAGGGCGAGTTCGGTGCCGTTCTTGGTGGCCCGGCGGGCGTCGGGGTCGACGGAGAGGCCGGCCGCGGCGAGCCGGTGCCCCGTGGTGGCGGGGCGGCTGCGGCGCAGCACCGACTCCACGCGCAGGACGAGTTCGCGGGGGCTGAAGGGCTTGGTGACGTAGTCGTCGGCGCCGACCTCCAGGCCCAGGATGCGGTCGTCCTCGTCGCCGCGGGCGGTGAGCATGATGACCGGCACGGGCCCGCCGTCCCGCATCCGCCGGCACACCTCCAGGCCGTCCATGCCGGGCAGCATCAGGTCGAGCACCACGAGGTCGGGCCGGTGCGCGGCGGCGCGGGTGAGGGCGGTCGGGCCGTCGTCGGCGCGGTCGACCACATAGCCGGCGCGGTGCAGGTATCCGGTGACGACCTCGGCGACGGTCGGATCGTCGTCCACGACCAGGATCCGGGCCGTCCCGCCTGCGGCTTCGGTCCCGTGGGGCTCGTACAGCGATTGCATGGCTCCAGCCTCCCACCGCTCGGCCGCCGCCGTCGGGCCGCGGGGCGGGCGTCCGCGTTTCGTAAGGACCATGAGTCCCAAATGCCCGATTGGCGTTCGTAGGGTGAAACCGTGACGACCACTTCAGCGGACGTCGACGTGGTGCTCCCCTGCCTGGACGAGGCCGAGGCCCTGCCCTGGGTGCTCGGCCGGATCCCGGCCGGCTGGCGCGCCCTCGTCGTCGACAACGGTTCCACCGACGGCTCCCCCGACATCGCCCGCGCGCTCGGCGCGACGGTGGTGCACGAGCCGCGGCGCGGCTTCGGCGCCGCCTGCCACGCCGGACTGACCGCGGCCACGGCCGACATCGTCTGTTTCTGCGACTGCGACGCCTCCCTCGACCCCGCGCTGCTCGTGCCCTTCGTACGGGAGATCCGGGACGGCGCCGCCGACCTGGTCCTCGGCCGACGGCGTCCCGAGGGCCGGGGCGCCTGGCCGGCGCACGCCCGTGCGGGCAATCTCGCGCTGACGCGGATACTGCGCCGCCGTACCGGACTGCGCCTGCACGACCTGGGCCCGCTGCGCGCCGCCCGCCGTGAGCCGCTGCTCGCGCTCGGCCTCACCGACCGGCGCAGCGGCTATCCGCTGCAGATGGTCGTCCGCGCGGCCGACGCCGGCTGGCTCATCGCCGAGCACGACGTGTCCTACCGGCCGCGCACCGGCGCCTCCAAGGTGACGGGCACCTGGCGGGGCACCTGGCAGGCGGTGCGGGACATGAGCCGCGTGCTGGCCGAGACCCCGGCCGACGGGGGGCTCGTACGGTGACCACGCTGCTCGTCATCGCGAAGGAACCGCTGCCGGGGCGGGTCAAGACCCGGCTCACCCCGCCGTTCACCCCGCAGCAGGCCGCCCGTCTGGCGGAGGCGGCGCTCGCGGACACCCTGCATGCCGTGGCGGCGGCCCCCGCGACCCGGCGGGTCCTCGTCCTCGACGGGGCGCCGGGAGACTGGCTGCCGGTGGGCTTCGAGGTGCTGCCGCAGTGCGCGGGCGGGCTGGACGAGCGGCTGGCGGACGCCTTCGCGCACTGCTCCGGCCCGGCGCTGCTCATCGGCATGGACACCCCGCAGGTGACGCCGGAGCTGCTCACCGTGGACTTCGCGGGCTGCGACGCCGTCCTCGGCCCGGCCGAGGACGGCGGCTTCTGGGCGCTGGGCCTGGCCGAGCCCGACCCCGCGCTGCTGCGGGGTGTGCCGATGTCGACGCCGGTGACCGGGGCCGCGCAGCGGCAACGGCTGCTGGCCGCAGGGCTGCGGGTGCGCGAGCTGCCCCGGCTGCGGGACGTCGACACGGCCGCCGACGCGCACGCCGTCGCCGCGCTGGCCCCGAGCGGCCGGTTCGCCGCCCAGCTGGCCCGCTGTACGCCGGTCACCCCGCGATGAGGGGCAGTGCCGTCGCCTGGGCGGCCGCCGACCCCTACGCGGCCGCTGTGCGCACCGGCCGCGGCCCGCTGTTCCTGCGCCGTACCGACGGCTGGCTGCTGCCGCTGGAGGTGGAGCGCTGGTGCGGCCGAGCCGATCAGGTCGACCTGGAGGTCCTGGACCGCTGCGAGGGCGCCGTCCTGGACGTCGGCTGCGGTCCCGGCCGGCTGGTGGCGGAACTCGCCGCCCGGGGCCGTACCGTGCTCGGCATCGACGTCAGCGAGGCCGCCGTCGACCACACCATCGAGCTCGGCGGGCAGGCGCTGCGGCGCTCGGTGTTCGAGTCGCTGCCCGGCGAGGGCCGCTGGGACACCGTGCTCCTCATGGACGGCAACATCGGCATCGGCGGGGAGCCGTCCGTGCTGCTGGACCGGGTCGCCGCGCTGCTGCGCCCGGGCGGCCTGCTGATCGCCGAGACCGTGCCGGGGCACGTCGACGAACGCGCCCGGGTCCAGGTGGTCGACACGGTCGGCGCCGCCAGGGCCACCGGTGCCCCGTTTCCCTGGGCACGCCTGGGCACCCCGGCCCTGCTGCGGTACGCGCGCAGGGCCGGGTGGCGGTCCGTGGCTCAGTGGTCGGCGGGCGGGCGGTGCTTCGCCGCTTTGCGCACACGCCATACCAGGAGCAGCGCCGAGCCGCCGAAGAGCACGGCGGTGATCAGCAGCCAGCGGGTGAGGAAGCCGTCCGGGGAGAGCCCGGTGGCCGACCGGTAGCGCTGGTCCACCATGCCGCTGATCAGCGGGAACCAGACCAGCAGGAGCAGGCCGGACAGCAGGGCCGGGACGCGCACGTACAGCGTCCAGCCGCGCCGTCCGGCCGCCCCCAGACCGCCGGTGACGGCCCGGTCGGCCAGCGTGTACAGCGGCAGCAGCACGAGGTCGTGCAGCAGGGCGGCGCCCACGATCCACAGCGCCACCCCGAACCAGTCACCGGCGAGCAGCCGCACCCCGGCGTACGCGGCGAGGGCGAACGAGCAGGCGAGCAGCAGCAGTTGGAAGGGACTGCCCAGGCGTACGCGACGAGGCATCACAGGTCTCCGAAGGTCAGTCGGGCCACCCACTTGGTGTTGAGCACACCGGGTGCCGCCGGGACGATGATCCGCGCCGGGTGGCCGTGGTCGGGGGACAGTTCCTCGCCGTTGACGAAGAGCGCGAGCAGAGAGCGTCCGTCGGCCACCTGGTTGGCGCGCAGGGCCGCACGCCGGAACGCTCCGTGCCGTTGCAGGGACTCCACGAGCACGTCCGGCGGATCGCCGTCGTAGCCGACGAGCGCGGCGAGGTCGCGCAGCCGTACCCCGCGCCACCACTGGTCGGCCGTCGACCAGCCCTCCACACAGGCGATGGGCAACGAGGCACTGTGCTGCGGCAGTTGGAGCAGCTGGGCCCGGCTGAGCCGGACGGTCCCGGTGCGGCCGGTGACGACGAGCCGCCAGGCGTCCTCGTGGGTGTCGGCCGTCGTGATGCCGGCGTAGGCGGCGGTCTTGTTGATCTGGAAGCCGTTCGGGCCGCCGCCGGGATCGGCGGTGCCGTGCGGGGCGAGCAGGGCCGTGCGGCGGAAGGGTCCGCCCAGGCTCTGCCCGACCGTGGTCAGGAACAGCAGCAGGGAACCGCCGCCCACCAGGCCCAGCGCGCCGCGCCGGGAGACGGTGGGCGCCGCGGGGCGCGGGGAGACCAGGTCGTTCTGTTCCTGCCGGCGCCTGCGTACGGTGCGCACCGCGGCCGGTGTCTTCAGCACCGCGTGTGCGAGGAACGCCGCGAAGAACACCCATGCCCCGTAGAAGTGCAGCGGGTAGAAGGAGCCCGGGAAGACATAGTCCAGCTGGACGTTGAGGACTCCGGTGGTGAACTCGAACAGCCCTCCCCCGACCAGCAGCACCAGGGAGATCCGCTCCAGCGCGTGCGCGAGGGAGCGGGCCGGCGGCAGGGTGAAGAGCCGCGGCACCACCGACCACAGCTTGGCCAGCAGAACGGGGACCAGGGTGATGCCGAGGGTGACGTGGACGCCTTGCGTGAGCCGGTACAGCCACACCGGGTCGGTGGGCCAGGCGAAGAGGTAGAAGCCCAGGACGCCCTTGTCGGGAGTCATGTCGTTCACCCGGGACAGGCCCGGGTTGTAGGCGGCGTACGACACCAGGCCCGTCACGAACAGCACGGTGATGCCGACGAGCAGGACGAGGCCGAGCACCGAGGTGAACCAGGGGCCGCGCAGGGGGCTGCGCCAGAAACCTGGGGAAGTGGGAAGCCGGGAATGGTCGCGCATGTCCCGACCGTAGGCCGGGGGACCACCGGAAAAGGGTCCGCGACCGGTGACGAAACGCTGACGTCCGGCCCGTACGGCGGCCGGTCGCCGCTCCCCCGGCCTAGCGTTCCGGTGTGACCCGATCCCTTCGCCGTGACCTGTACGCCGCCGGTGCCGCCGCCCTCCTCGTGACGGCGGCCGTCGTCGTCGGCCGGCACATCCAGGACACCCGCCACACCCTGTTCGTGCACTGGCCGCCGCTGTTCGCGGACTGGGACCCCCACCTCGGCCCCGGCACCCCGGCGGCCCTGGCGGTGGCGGCGGCCACCGTCGCCCACGGCCCCGCCCTCGCGGCCCGGCTGCCCTGGCGCGGGCTGCTCGCGGCGGCCTGGGCGGCCGCCCTGGCCTGGATCCTGTCCCTCGCCCTGGTCGACGGCTGGCACCAGGGCATCGCCGTCAGGCTGACCACCACCAACGAGTACCTCCGGGTCATCGGCCGCTTCCACGACATCCCGGCCACCCTGCGCGACTTCACCCACCACATCGTCAGCGGCACCCCCGACCCCTGGCCCGCCCATATCGCCGGCCATCCGCCGGCCGCCACGCTCACCTTCGTGCTGCTGGACCGGATCGGGCTGCGGGGCGGCGGCTGGGCCGGGATGTGGTGCATCACCGTGGGTGCCACGGGCTGCGTGGCCGTGCTGATCGCGCTCCGCGCGCTGGCCGGCGAGGCGCTCGCGCGGCGGGCCGCGCCGTTCCTGGTGCTGGCCCCGGCCGCGGTGTGGCAGGGGACCTCCGCCGACGCCTACTTCGCGGCCGTCGCCGCCTGGTCCCTGGCGCTGCTCGCCCTGGCCCTGACCCGGCGGTCCCACGGGTACGCGGCGGCCTCGGGCCTCCTCTTCGGCCTGACCTGCTACCTGTCCTACGGCCTCACCCTGTTCGCCCTGATCGGCGCGGCGGTCGTCGCGCTCGCGGGCCGCGGACTCCGGGAACGCCCCGCCCTCCTGCTGTCCCTGCTCGCCGGACTGGCCGTGTTCCCCGTGGTGTTCACGCTCGCCGGTTTCGACTGGTGGCACGCCTACCACCTCCTCGTCACCCGCTACTACCAGGGCGTCGGCGGCACCCGCCCCTACGGCTACTGGGTCTGGGCCAACCTCGCCTGCACCGCGGTCATCACCGGCCCGGCCACGGTGGCGGGCCTGCGCCGGACGACCACGGCGCTGCTCCCCCGGACCGGCACCCGACGCCCCGCGGAGGTGCGGCTGGCGCTCCTGGTCTCCGTCGCGCTGATCGCCCTGCTGGTCGCCGACCTGTCCGGCATGAGCAAGGCGGAGACGGAACGCATCTGGCTGCCCTTCGCCCTCTGGCTCCTCCCCGCCTGCGCCCTTCTCCCCCACCCCCGCCCCTGGCTCGCCGCCCAGGCCGTCCTGGCCCTGCTCCTCAACCACCTGCTGCTGACGGGCTGGTGAGTGTTCCCGAGCCGTCGGCACGGCAGGGTGACCCCGCGTGACCGCCGCCCGGTCCGGGCGTTGCCCTGGGCGTGGGCCGGGGCCGGTGTGGCCGAAATGGCGTACTGGTGCGGGATGTGCCGCTGCCACTTGGCTGAACGACAGACGGCAGGCAGGGAGGACTGGGGATGGACTTCGGCAGCGTGGGCCGGCGCGGGTTTCTCGGGACGGCGGCGGCAGGGCTGGTCACCGCGGTCTCCGCACGGGCGGCGACGGCGGTCGGGCTGCCGGGCGGGCCCGGTGCGCGGGCCGGCGACGGGGGGCGGTTGCTCACCTGCACCCGGATCACCGGGGGTTCGGTCACCGGCAGCCGGGCCGGCGGTGACCTGATCGCCGAGGTGCAGGGGGTGCTGTGGCGCGTGCCCCGGGAGGGCGGAGCGGCCGTAGCGGTGACGGACTGGGAGCTGGAGGCGACGCGCCCCGCGCTGTCCCCCGACGGCACGACGCTGGCCGTGTGCGGTTATCGCGGCGGCGGCTTCCATCTGTGGTCGCTGCGGCCGGACGGCGGCGGGCTGCGGCAGCTGACGGACGGGCCCTGGGACGACCGCGGGGTCGCATGGTCGCCGGACGGCACCCGGCTGGCCTTCTCCTCCGAACGCGGCGGCGACGCCACGGCCGGCGCCTCCTACGGGCTGTGGGTGCTGGACGTGGCCGACGGCCGGCTGCGGCGGCTCACCGGCGGGGACCACGAGGACTTCGATCCCGCCTGGTCGGCGGACGGGCGGTCGCTGGTGTGCGTGCGCGCCGCCCACACGCCGGGCGGCGGCAACGACGGCGGGCTGTCGCTGGTCCGGGTGCCGGTCTCGGGCGGCCCGGCCGAAGTGCTGCGGACGGTGACCGGGGGGCGGCTGCTGTGCCCGTCCGTCTCGCCCGCGGGGCGGATCGCGTATGTGCGTCTGACCGGCGCGGGCAGCCCCGGGCAGCCGGCCGACGCGGCACGGCTGATGGTCGATGACGAAGTCGTCTCGGCGGACGAGGACCTGGCGGCCGCTCCGCCGTGCTGGCTGAGCGAGGACGAGCTGCTGTACGTGGGTGACGGCCGGATCCGCGTCCGCTCCCTGGCCGGTTCCTCCGTGCGGGAGGTTCCCTTCACCGCCCGGATGCCGGTGCCGGGTCCGTCCCGGGGACCCCGACGGGCGCCGCTCGCCCCGGAGTTGCCGGTCCCGGTGCGCGGTCTGCACCGGCCGGCCCTGTCCCCGGACGGTCGCAGCGTGGCCTTCGTGGCGCTGAACGCCCTGTGGCTGATGCCGGTCGGCGGCACGCCGCGCAAGCTCCTCCAGGCGGCCGACGTCCACCTGGTGCAGATGCCGGCGTGGGCACCGGACGGGCGCAGCCTGCTGTACTGCACGGACCGGGACGGGCTGACGGCCGTACGCCGTCATCACCTCGCCAGCGGCGCCGACGAGCCGTTGGCCGAGGGCGGCCGGCTGTATCCCGCGCTGTCACCGGACGGCTCCCGCCTGGCCTGCCAGGACGTCACCGGGAACCTGCTGGTGCGCACCCTGGCCACGGGCGCCGAGGAGGTGCTGGCCCGGCCGCTGGCCACCGACGGGCCGCCCGGTGCGCCCACCTGGTCGCCCGACGGCCGGTACCTGGCGTTCTGCGACCGCAACCGGCTCAACCAGCGGTTCCGCGAGGGCTACAACCTCATCCGCGTCCTGGACACCCGCACCGGCGGCGAACGCCGTCATCTGCCCGCCGAGCACCAGTCGCTGTCCGACCGGGTCGCCTCCGGGCCCGTGTGGTCACCCGACGGCCGCTGGATGGCGCTGGTCGCCGAGTCGGCACTGTGCCTGCTGCCCGTGACGGCCGACGGCAGCCCGGCCGGTCCCGCCCGCCGGCTCGCCGACGAGCCTGCCGACCACCCGAGCTGGTCCGCGGACTCCGGCACGCTCCTCTACCTGTCCGAAGGCCGGCTGCGCCGGCTCTCCCTCACCACCGACCGGGCGACCACGCTGCCGCTCCGCCTGACCGCCGGGCGCGGTGCGAGCCGCTCGGCCGAACCACTGCGGATCCACGCCGGACTGCTGTGGGACGGCACCGGCGCGCCGCCACGGCACGACGTCGACATCCTCGTCACCGGCAAGCGGATCACCGCTGTCGAGCCGCACCGTGCCCGCCGTCCCGGACACCGCACGCTCGACGCCTCCGGCCGGACCGTCGTACCCGGCCTCGTCGACAGCCACACCCACCCCTATGCGGCCACCTACGGCGCCCGCCAGAGCCTGACCACGCTCGCGTACGGCATCACGACCACCTTCTGCCTGGGCGGTCCGCTGTACGACGCGGTACGGCTGCGCGAGGCGGCCGGCTCGGGGGACCTGCTCGGCCCGCGGCAGCTGGCCTGCGCCGAACTGATCGACGGCGCGCGCACCGCGTACAGCATGGGCCGCGCCCACCGCACCCGCGAAGGTGTCCGGCGCACGCTCCGGCGTGCCACCGCCCTGGACGTCGACTTCGTGAAGACATATGTGCGCGCGCCGGGTGAGGTCATGGCGGAGGCGGCCGAGGTGGCCCACGCGCTGGGCGTGCCCAGCGGCAGCCATCTGTGCTCGCCCGGCCGGGCGGCGGGCCAGGACCTGACCACCCATCTGCAGGCCACGCAGCGCCTGGAGTACGGGCATGCCACCACCCCGCTCGGCCGCATCGGCCAGGACCTGGTCCAGCAGTACGCCGACGGCTCCTTCGCCCTGATCATCACGCCGTTCAGCGCACAGATCCTGCTCGCCGCCGACCCCGGGCTCGCCGAGGATCCGCGCGTGACCCGTCTCATGCCGCCCTGGGACGTCGCCGTCGTCCGCGCACACGCCGGCACCGCGCCCACGGACGCGCAACGGCAGGCCCTGGCCACCGAGATGGCGGACTACCGGCTGCTGGCCTCGCAGGGCGCCCGTATCGCCCTGGGCACCGACGCGCCCCTGGTCCCGGTCGGTCTCTCCCTCCATCTGTGCCTGCGTGCCCTGGTCGCGCACGGCTTCACGGCCGCCGAGGCACTGCACACCGCGACCGTGGAGCCGGCCCGCCTCCTCGGCCTCGACGCCGACCTCGGGACGGTGCAGGAGGGCAGGATCGCCGACCTGACGTTCGTCGACGGCGACCCGTTCTCCGACTTCGACTCCCTCGTCCGCATCCCCGTCGTCGTTCGCGAGGGAGTCCCGCACACGCAGGGCGACCTGACGTCGGCGCACCGGTCGGCCGTGGTGCACGAACCTCCCCGGGACACGTCCTGGCTGGGGGTGGCCGAACGGCTCCGGCGCGGATCGTGCTGCCATCCCGGCGCCGACGGGTGAGACACCCGGCTGTGGCTCAGGGGGTGCCGCAGTCGCACAGGAAGGCGGCTGCCGGCTACCGGCTGCCGGCCCACGTGTTCAGGCGTCGCCCCCGTCGTCGGTGGCGGTGCGGTCCGCCAGGCGTTCGTAGCGCTGTCTGGCGGCCTGCGGAGTGCCGAGTCCGAGGCCGAAGGCGATCTCGGGCCAGGTCATGCCCCGGCCGCGGGCCATCTGCAGGAGCGAGGCCTCCAGTTCGTCCAGCTCCGCCCGTACCAGCGGCACGAGACTCAACGCGGCCGTGATGTCGGCACGGTCCACCTCCGGCTCGCCCTCGTCGAGCAGCGCGGCGCCGCTCAGCAGGAACGTCACGAGCCGGACGGCCTCGTGCGGCGCGACGACCGACGGGTGGATCTGGCGACGCCGTTGCTCGTCGGTCGCCGCATGCCGCTCGGCGATACGGAAGAGGGAGGCGTGGACCCGCTGGGCACGCGCCTGCTCCGGCCGCGGGGGGTTGAAGGGATCGGTGTGATCGGCGGTCGATGACATGCGTCAAGAGTCAGGCTCGAAACGACATGGCGTCAACTGCTTATTGTGAACAATCCGTTCACACGCCGGGGGCTGTCTCACGACGCGGGCGCGGTGATCTCCCGCTTGAGGATCTTGCCGCTCGGGCCCATCGGCAGCGTGTCCGTCAGCCAGAGCCGGCGCGGGTACTTGTAGGCGGCCACCCGGTCCCGGACGAACCGCTGCAACTCCTCGGTGTCCGTCCGGGCTCCCGGACGCAGGACGACCGCGGCGGCCACCTCCTCGCCGAGCCGTTCGTCGGGCACGCCGAGGACCGCGGCGAGGGCGACGGCGGGATGCTCGTGCAGGACCTCCTCGATCTCGCGCGGGTAGACGTTGTAGCCGCCGCGGATGATGAGGTCCTTCTTCCGGTCGACGATGTACAGATAGCCGTCCTCGTCCTGGCGGGCCAGGTCGCCGGTGCGCAGCCAGCCGTCGGGGATCGCGGCGGCCGTCTCCTCGGGGCGGTGCCAGTACTCCTTCATCAGGTTCGGCCCGCGCACGGCCAGTTCACCGACCTCCCCCGGTGCGACGTCCCGGCCGGAGTCGTCCAGCAGCCGGACCTCGACGTCGCGGACGGGGGTGCCGATGGATCCGGGCTTGCGCGGGCGGTCGGGGTGGTTGAAGGAGACGACCGGGCTGGTCTCGGACATGCCGAAGCCCTCCAGCACCATGCAGCCGAAGCGCCGTTCGAAGGCGTGCAGGATCTCCACCGGCAGCGAGGCACCGCCCGAGACGCACATGCGCAGACTGGAGACGTCGGCCTCGGCGGCGCCCGGGTGCTGGAGGAGCGCCGCGTACATGGTCGGGACGCCCTCGAAGACGGTCGCCCGGTCGCGGGCGATGGCGTCGAGCACGGTCTGCGGCTCGAAACGGGGGACGAGGGTGAGGGACGCGCCACTGCGGACGGCGACGTTCATGGTGCAGGTCTGGCCGAAGATGTGGAACAGCGGCAGGCAGCCGACGATCACGTCGTCGGAGGTCAGCCGCTGCACCTCGGTGACGTTGACCTCGGTGTTGTGGCGCAGCCCGGAGTGGGTGAGCGCGGCGCCCTTGGGGCGGCCGGTGGTGCCCGAGGTGTAGAGCAGCACGGCGATGTCGTCACCGGCGGCGGCCGTCACCTCGTACTCCGGCTCCAGGCGCGCCAGTTCGGCGGCGAAGGCGGCCGGTTCGACCGTCAGGTGCCGTACGCCGGCGGCGGCCGCGCCCGCGGCGCCCTCGCCGGGTGCCTGATGCCACTCGAAGAGCAGTACGGCGCCGGAGTCCCGCAGGTGGTACTCGGTCTCGCGCTCCTTGAGCAGCGGGTTCACCGGCACGACGATGCCGCCGGCGCGCAGGACGGCGTAGTACAGGACGACGAATTCCGGCACGTTCGGCAGCATCAGCGCGACCCGGTCACCGGTGCGCAGGCCCTCGGTGCGCAGCAGCGCGGCGGCCCGGGCGCTGAGCCGGTCGAGCTCGCCGTAGGTGGTGGTCGCCGTTCCGAGTCGCAGCGCCGGGCGCTCGGGCAGCCGTCGCGCCGTCGCCACCAGGAATTCCGCCAGATTGGCCATGATGCCTCCTCGCACCCATGCTGCCGCCGCGCCCACGGGTCCCGTCGCGAACGCTCCCGGCATGGTCGCCCGCACGATCAGGGGCGTCCATGGCGACGCCCACAGTTCACCTGCGCCGAGATTGTTCCCAGGAACAAAAGAAGCACCGTACGCTGCGGATATGAGCCTGTCGAATGTGGGTGCGGCGTTGCGTGGGCGCCTTCCGGAGCTGGGCGAGCGGATGGCCGAGCGCATCCGTGCGGAGGTCGAGTCGTACGCGGACGACTCGCTGATCCCCTTCGCGTCGCTCAGGGAGTCGTGCGAGGGGAACGCGGATCAACTGCTCGGACGTTTCGCCCACGGCGTCCGACCGGGCGTCGAAGCCGCTCAGCAGACCGGACGGCTGCGCGCCGAGCAGGGCGTGCCGCTCGCGGACACCCTGCACGCGTACCGGGTGGGTTTCGAGCTGCTCTGGTCGGAGATGGTCGGGGAGGCGCGCCGGCACCCGGAGGTCACGGACGCGGAGCTGGTGGCCGGTTCCTCGGAGATCTGGGCGCTGTTCGGCCGGTACGCGGAGGCCGTCGCGGCCGCCTACCGCGAGGCCAGCGCGGAACTGGCGCTGCAGCGCGAGGCCCGCCGATCGGCCCTGGCCGAGGCGTTGTTCACGGGCGCCCTCGCGGATCGTACGACGCCGTGGGAGGCGGCCCGGCAGCTCGGCCTGCCCGAGCGCGGGCCGTACGCGGTGGTGGCCGCGGCGGTGCCGGATCCCGGCCAGGAGCCGCTGCCCGGCATCGAGGCGGCACTGCGCCGTTCCGGAGTGCCGTCGGTGTGGCGGCTGCTGCCGGACCAGCAGATCGGGCTGGTCTCGCTCGGGCACCGGGACGCGGAGACGGTGAGCCTGCGCGCGCTGCGCCGCCGGCGCGCCCGGGTCGGCGTCAGCCCCCGGTTCGACTCGCTGCGGGACACCCCGCAGGCGCTGCGGTTCGCCCGGCTCGCCCTGGCCGGACTGCCCGGCGAGGGTCCGGGGGTCACCCGGTTCGACGACAGCCCGCTGGCGATGCTGGTGGCCGCCGCCCCGGCCGAGGCGAGCCGGCTGGTCGAGGTCGCCCTGGGTCCGCTCCTCGAACTGCCGGAGGTGGAGCGGGCCCGGCTGCTGCAGACCCTCGGTCACTGGTTCAGCTCGGGCGGGGTGGCCGCCGGGGCCGCGGAACGGCTCTTCGTCCACCCCAACACCGTGCGCTACCGGCTGCGCCGCGTCGAGGAGCTGACCGGGCGTCCGCTCACCGACCCGATGGCCCTCGCCGACCTGGGCGCCGCGCTGTACGCGCTGCGGTTGCTGCCTGCCTGACCAGGACCAGCCGACCCGGCGGACCGGGCTCAGCCCGACGGCGGAACGGCGCAGACTGGGACTGGGGCTGCGGCGCCCGGCGGAGGACCGGGGCGCCGGTGTGCCGATGCGAGAGGGCGCGCGGCCTGCCGGGCCGACCGGGCATCTGCCCTCGGCGTGCCGCCCGGGTCCGTGCCGCGGGGGCGCGGTGCGACCGTCTAGCTGTATTGATCACGAGCGTTGTTGACAGCCGCAGGGCTTGATCATGGCGAAGACCTCCGGTGTGGTGGAGCTGTCTAGGACTGCACCGCACGGAGGTCTTCGTGTCCCACCGTAATGCCCGGCTGACCGTTCATGGCAGGCGGCTGTTGGTCGAGCGTGTCCGTTCCGGCCGCCCCGTCGCGCATGTCGCTGCCGAAATGGGTATCTCGCGGGCCACGGCCCACAAGTGGCTGGGCCGCTGGCGAGCAGAGGGCGCAGCCGGCCTGCACGACCGTTCCAGCCGACCCCACAGGACGCCGCACCGCACGGCAGCAGCGGTCGAGGACCGCATCTGCGGCCTGCGGCAGGAGCGCAAACTCGGACCGGCCCGCATCGGTCCGATCCTGGGCCTGCCCACCTCGACCGTGCACCGGGTCCTGACCCGGCACGGTTTGAACCGCCTTGCCTTCCTGGACCGGCCCACCGGCCAGGTCATCCGCCGCTACGAACGCAGCCGGCCCGGCGAGCTCGTGCACGTGGACGTCAAGAAGCTCGGCCGCATCCCCAACGGCGGAGGCTGGCGCGTCCATGGCCGTGCCGCCTGCCCCGACCGCCGCCGCACCACCGGCTTCGACTACATCCATTCCGCCGTCGATGACCACAGCCGACTGGCCTACAGCGAAGTCCTCAGCGACGAGAAGGCCGCGACCTGCGCGGCCTTCCTGAGCCGGGCCGCAGCCTTCTTCGCCACCTGCGGCATCGACCGGATCGAGCGCGTCCTGACGGACAACGCCTGG
>NZ_JBSFJZ010000052.1:0-62552 GCF_053598315.1 Streptomyces sp. NPDC001153 | reverse complement strand
AGATCCGGGCGGCGGTCCAGCGGTTCGTGGAGGAGCTGCGCCGCCAGGACCCGGCGCAGACCATCAAGACCGGCCTGCGCGACACCCGGCACGTGGTCTTCGACGGCGGCAGGATGCTGCTGTGGGCCACCACCTTCGAGACCGAGTGGGACCCCTACGTCGACGACGCGATCCTGACCGTCGGCTTCGAGCACTTCGCGGACTGGCTGCAGCACACCACCGAGTGGGACGAACTGTTCGCCTGGGTCGAGGAGGCCGGCGGCATGAACGCGCTGACCGACATGGACCGCCCGGACTTCGAGGACAACGTCCGCAACTCCACCGCCCGCCTGAAGAAGATCCTCCAGGACGGCCAGGAGCAGGCCGCCTCCTACTTCAACCCCCTGGGCACCCTCACCATGCCCCAGGTCGTCAAGGCCCAGAAGCTCGACGCCGCCTTCCAGGAAGTCCTCGACGACCCCGCCGCCGAGGAAGCCCTCGCCCACCCCGCCCTCGAGCCCCTCCTCGCCCAGGCCGCCAGCTGACCCGCTGACCCCCACACCCCTGGGAGGGGGTGGCACCTCCCACCCCCTCCCAGGAACCCCACCGGGCGTGACGACCGCGCCCTCGCTACACAGTTCTGGAAGGCATCATGACCACGGTCAAGGGCAGCGCCCTAGAACTCGACGACATCCAGGCAGCCGCCCTGGAGCCACGCCCGACGCCCTACGCGGGCTCCTACCTCGCCCTTCGCATCGACGACCGGCGGCAGGGACGCGAGCTGCTGCGGCGGCTCACCCCCGTCCTCGACTCGGTCGCCTCGTTCGACCCGCAGCGTCAGGTCTCGCTCGCGGTGGCACTCAGCTTCCAGGGCCTGAAGGCCCTGGGTGTGCCCGAGGAATCGCTGGCCACCTTCCCGCCCGAGTTCCGGGAGGGCATGGCCGCGCGGGCGGAGGAACTCGGTGACGTGGGGGACAGTGCGCCGGAGAACTGGGAAGGCCCGCTGGGGTCGGAGGACGTGCACGTCATCCTGGCCGCCCTCGCCCCGGACGACGCCCGTCTGGAGACGATCGTCCTCCTGGCCCGTGACGCCCTGCGCGATCTGCCCGGGGTAGTCCCCATCTGGCAGCAGGACGTCCACGTCGGACCGGACGAGAAGGAGCCGTTCGGCTTCCGTGACGGCATCGGTCAGCCGGCCATCGAGGGCACAGGGATTCCCGGCACCAACCCCCGAGAAGTCCCGCTCAAAGCAGGCGAGTTCGTCCTTGGGTACGAGGACGAGACCGGCGGCATCGAACCCGTTCCGCAGCCCGAGGTGCTCGGCCGCAACGGAACGTACGTGGTCTTCCGCAAGCTGCACACGCGAGTGGCGGAGTTCCGTCAGTACATACGCGACCGAGCCAAGGACCGCGCGGACGAAGACCTGATCGCGGCCAAGTTCGTCGGTCGCTGGCCCAGTGGCGCCCCGCTGGCACTGACGCCGGACAAGGACGATCCGGAACTCGGTGCCGATCCCGCGCGCAACAACGACTTCATGTACGGCGACGACCCGCAGGGCCTGAAGTGCCCCGTGGGCTCCCACGCCCGCCGGATGAACCCGCGGGACGCGGTCGTCACCGGTGAGGTGCGCCTGCACCGCATGATCAGGCGCGGCACGACCTATGGTCCGCCGCTGCCCAAAGGTGTGCTGGAGGACGACGGCGCCGACCGCGGAATCATGTTCGCCTTCGTCGGAGCCCACCTTGCGCGGCAGTTCGAGTTCGTCCAGCGGCAGTGGTTGAACGACGGCAAGTTCATCGGGGCCCCCGACGAGAAGGACCCGCTGATCGGCGGAAACGAGGACGGCCAGTTCACCATCCCGCGCGAGCCGATCCGCCGCCGCTTCAAGGGGCTTCCGCCGTTCGTCGTCAACCGGGGCGGCGAGTACTGCTTCATGCCCGGTCTGTCGGCGCTGCGCTGGATCGCCGACCTCGACACCTGACCTCTCCCCGCCCGCAACACGACAAGGAGCTTTCTCATGGCTGACCACTTCTCCGGGCCGCGCGTCATAGCCGACCCCGCATCCGACATCTGCGACGTGTACGCCTTCCCGAGCCCGGAGCGGCCGGGGAACCTGGTGCTCGTCCTCAACGTGCTGCCGGCCTCGGCCCCCACGGCGCTGTTCTCCGACGTGATCACCCACCGTTTCCGTGTCCGGCCGGTCACGTCCGTGACCGAGGGCCCCGCTGCGACCTTCCAAGTCGGCGACGACGAGTACCTGTTCGACTTCACCTTCGACGCCCCCCACCAACTCGACGGCGCCGACACTCTCATACAGATGGGCACGTGCCGGGCGCCCGGCGGCCGGACGGTCGCCTTCCAGGTCGGCAACGAGGTGCCCACCGAGGCCGAAGGCCTGAAGATCTTCGCCGGGTCGCGGCTCGACCCGTTCTTCATCGACTTCGTGGGCGTGATCGCCACCGACATGACGGGGAAGCTGGCCCTCAGGCCCGACGCCGACAACGTCCTGGAGGGCCTGAACTGCCTGAGCATCGTCCTGGAGGTCGACGCCGCGGTGCTCGGCCCGGCCGCCGGTTCCCTGGTGGCGGTCGTCGGCGAGACCCTGACCTCCGGTGGCGGCCGCCCGATCCAGCTGGAGCGCATGGGCCGGCCGGAGATCAAGAACGTGGTCCTGTCGAGCAAGAAGTACGACACGGTCAACCGCGATCTGGAGATCCGCGACCTCTACAACGAGGAAGACACCTTCAACATCCGGCCCGACTACGCGGGCGCCTACCGCGCGCGGTTCAACGCCAACCTGGCCTGGTTCGACGGCCTGGACGGCAAGACCGACTGGCCGCTGGACGAGCAGGGCAACCACCCGCTGACCGAACTGCTGCTCGCGGACTTCCTCGTCGTCGACCTGTCCAAGCCCTTCTCCGAGGACGGCTGCTTCGAGATCGAGACCGCCCTGGTCGCCGGCCGCCCGCACACCACCTGCGGTGGCCGCTCGCTCAACGACGACATCGTGGACACGCTCTACACCCTGCTCGTGGGCGGTGTGGACGGCGAGCGTCTCAGCGACGGCGTCGACCAGGCGACCAAGCCCGCCACTCACACCTTCCCCTACCTCAACACTCCCAACCCGACCCCGCCGGACCTGGGCGCCCGCCTGGCCGCGATGATGCCTCCCGAGGAAGCGGCATGACCGGGGTGTCCGCCCAGGTGTGCGAGCCGGTCACGACGAGCGGCACCATCGCCGTCATGAATCTGCGGGGGCAGATCGACGGGCTGGCCGTACGGCTCAGCCGAACGGGTGCGGGGAAGGCGCAGGGAGCTCACTCGGCGGCGACGGCGCCTCTGGCGGTGGCCCAAGGGGCAGCCCTGATCGACCTCCTCAACCTCCGGGGCCATCTCCTGGGCCGCGTCACCGACTACGAACAGGCGGCGGCCCTGGCTGAGCGGCTGGTGCAGGCGGCACCGGACGACGCCACCGCCCTCCTCGCCCGAGCCAGGTCCCGAGCGACCCTGCACCGCTTCGCCGACGCCGCCGCCGACCTCGGCGCGGCGGGCCGCAACGGCGCGAGCGAGGCCACACTGGACGCGGAACGAGCCGTGGTCCTGCAGGCCCTCGGCTGCTTCACGGATGCCATGGCTCTGATCCACAAAGCGGGAGAGCGGCAGAGCCAGTTCACCACGTTCGGCGCACTCGCCGTGCTCCACGCGGAGCGCGGGGAGGTCACCGAGGCGGAGCGGCTGTTCGACGAGGCGCGGCGACACTACCGGGCGACCTCGCCGTTTCCGCTGGCCCAGCTGGACTTCAGGCGCGGTGTGATGTGGCACCGCGAGGGTGACCTCGATGCGGCCCGCTCCTGGTACGAAGCCGCGCGGCAACGGGTACCCGGCTACGCGCCGGCACTCGGCCATCTGGCCGAGGTCGAGCTGTCGCGAGGAGCGTTTCACGCCGCTGTCGACCTCCTGCGTCCTCTCACCCGCAGCAGCGACGACCCGGAGTACGCCGCCCATTTCGCGGCTGCGCTGCACGCAGTCGGCCGGGTCCACGAGGCGAAACAGTGGCGCGAGCGTGCGGCAGCGCGTTACGACGAACTGGTGCTGCGTCACCCAGAGGCCTACGCCGACCACGCAGCCGACTTCTGGCTCACCGTGGGGGCCGACGCTGACCGCGGGCTCCAGCTGGCGATGCAGAACCTCGCATTCCGCCAGACAGCCCGAGCCCATGCCCTGTACCAGCGCGCTGTCTTCGCGCAGAACCGGGTCGCACTGGCTGCCCCATAGCCGCCGAGCGGCGGCCATGGGGCCCGACGGGGTCGGCCGGACGTCAGAGGGTGCGTCCGGCCGACCCCGCACCCGGGGGCAGACGCGGCCCGAGGCCTCAACGGGCGACGCCCTAACCCTCGTCTCCTGAGCAACATCCCTTACTCGTTGGTGGTTCCACGGGCCGTTGCAGCCCCTGGAGCCGCAACCACTACTCAAGAAGGCCCACAACGATGGACACCATGCTGGCAGGACGCGTCCACCTGGACACGAAGAAGTTCCTGGTGGAGGAGATCCCGGTCCCCGAGCCCGGACCGGGCGAAGTACTGATCGAGGTGAAGGCGGCCGGGGTGTGTCTCTCCGACCTCCACCTCATCGACGGCAGCATCTCGCCGGTGCACCTGAAGTCCGATGTGCTCACCCTCGGGCATGAACTCTCCGGTGTGATCCATGCCCTGGGCCCCGGCCTCAAGCGGAACCTGGCCGTTGGCACGCGGGTCGCCCTGCAGGCAGGACAGCCCTGCCGTGAGTGCGCCACCTGTGTCAGGGGCGGCACGTGCACATCGTTCCGCGGCCGTGGCGTCGACTACGACGGTGGCTGGTCCCAGTACACGATCGCCCGTGAGGACACCGTCGTCCCCATCCCCGACTCACTTCCCTTCGACCAGGCGGCGATCATCCCTGACGCCGTCTCCACCTCATACGCGGCTCTCGTCGAGACCGTGCAGGTGCGTGCCGCCCAGTCGGTGGGCATCTGGGGAGTCGGTGGAGTGGGCGCACACGCCGTCCGGCTGGCCCGCATGATGGGCGCCGCGCCCATCATCGCCGTCGACCCGCTGCCCCGTGCGCGCGAGCGAGCGCTCGCGTTCGGCGCGGACATCGCGCTCGACCCCACCGACCCCGGCTTCGCCGAGGCCGTGCTGCGGGCCACCGAGGGACTGGGACTGGACTACGCCTTCGACTTCGCGGGCGTTCCCCGGGTCCGGGAACAGGCGTCACCCCTTCTCGGGAACCGAGGCGCGCTGGTCCTGGTGGGTATCACCATGGAACCTCTGACGATCTCCGAGAAGATGACCTTCAACTTGAAGAACAAGAAGGTGTACGGACACTACGGATCCTCGTTCGACCACGTCTACGAGCTGATCCGGTTGGCCGGCAGCGGCCGTCTCGACCTCGCCCCGTCCATCACCGACCACATCCCCCTGGCCGATGCCCCGGAGGCGATCCACCGCCTGGAGCGCAAGATCGGTGACCCGATCCGTCTCATCCTCGTGCCCTGACGACTCGCCCTGAGCACGCGAGCGTGCCGGCCGCGCACTCGTCGGAGACGTGCGGCCGGCGGGTCCCGCGACGATCAGGGCTGCGCAGAACGAGGCCGAATGCGGCGCATACGCCCTGATCGACGGGCCGCAGCGGCGAGGCCCATGGCGCGACCGACATCCACAACTGCCGCCCAGGACAACCGACATGCGCAACCCACGCGACACTACCGCACCCATCGACAGCAGTGATACGACCGGCTTGCCGACTGCCACGGTCCGCACCCGTGTGACGGTTCCGCTTCGCTTCGGCGACGGCTATACGGTGACCGCCGACCTCGTTACCTTCCACAGCCTTGCCGACGACCAGGAACATGTGGCCGTCGTCCTCGGCCCGTCAAACCCCGACCAGACCCCGCTGGTGCGTCTCCACTCCGAGTGCCTGACCGGCGACGTCTTCGGTTCGGCCCGCTGCGACTGCGGACCCCAGCTGCGCGAGGCGGTCGAGCGCATCGCCGACCGCGGCGGAGTCCTGCTCTACCTCCGCCAGGAGGGCCGCGGCATCGGCCTCTACAACAAGCTCGACGCCTACGCCCTCCAGGACCAGGGACTCGACACCTACCAGGCGAACGCCGCGCTCGGCCTTCCGGAGGACGCCCGCGACTACACGGCCGCCGCGCAGATGCTCGCCGCCCTCGGCATCGGCGAGCTCGACCTGCTGTCCAACAACCCCGACAAGGCCGGTCAGTTGGGCTCCTTGGGCGTCACCGTACGCCACCGGGTTCCGACCGGCGTCTTCACCACGGCCCACAACGTCCGCTACCTCCGCGCGAAGGTCCTCCAGACCCAGCACACCCTGCCGCTGACGGACCTGACGGCAGGCTGAAGGCCGATGCCCGTCGTCGGCGGCGGGCCAGTGCAGAATGCGCTTCACGGCCGATTGGCCGAAAGATCGAGCGTCACGTCCAGGAACAGGCCCCCTGAGCTGTAACCAACCCACGGCGGCCGACCTTGACGAGGGTGCTGCGGGCGTCCATTCCGTAGCGCCGGGCCGTCCCCCGCGTGGCGCAGGAGCTGGAACAGACGCCTGCCCAACTGAGACTGAGCGATTGGGTGTCGATCCTGACGTCTCGGTCCTGAAGCGGGCGGACGAGATCGTCGACGGAGTCCATCCAGGCGAAGAGGTCGCAGCTGGCGCAGCCCATCTGGTCGGTCACCGCGACGAAGGCGCGCAAGGGGCAGTTCAGGCGCCTGCCCTCTGCCCGGCGAGTGAGGGGTTGACGCGGGTGACACCGTGCTCGACCTCTTTCGGCTCCCGCTCGAGCGGGACGAGGCACTGCGCGTCCACCGAGGGCCTGGTGAAGGCTGAGCTGCTGCACAGCGGCACTGGAGGGCGTGCGGTGGGCCGGCGGTCAGTCCAGGCTGCTCAGCAGCGTTCGGCCCTCCTCCCGGGCGGCGGCCGCCGCCGCCTCTCCGAGCCCGCACAGGCGCAGGCACGACGACGCGATGGCCTCGGTGTCAGCCGCGTCCGGCTCACGGGAGCGCCGTATCTGGATGACGACCTCCACCAGCTGGATCAGCAGTTCACCGAGCCGCTCGGCGGGCAGGCCGCGCGCGACGTCCTCGGTCGCCGCCAGGGCGCCCAGCGTGCCGTAGCTCGACTGCAGACGGCCTCGCTCGGTCCGGAAGGCGTTGAACCGCTCGGCTCGCACTTCCGGCAGCAGATAGAGCGTGCCGATGTTGTACGGAGTGCGGGAGAGGGTGCGTACGTCCATCGCGGCAACGGCGTACAGCGCGGCGGCCGGATTCGCCCGCTCGGGCACCAGCGCCCGGATCCGGTCCACCATCTGCAGACTGGGCCGGACAGACGTCGCCAGCAGCTCGGCGAGGATCTCCTCCTTGGTGGCGAAGTGGTAGTAGAGGGAGGCCTGCCTGATGCCGACCCGCTCGGCGATCATGCGGGTGCTGGTGCTGGTGATCCCATGGTCGACGAAGAGCGCCCCGGCGGCGTCGAGGATCTGTTCCCGGGCGGAGGTGCCGGGGTCGGACGGCGGCGTGTGCCGGGGCCTGCCTTGACGGGGACGCGTCGTCGTCATGGCCCCCATCCTGCCACCAGGTGTCCGCCCCGCGGCCTCCGGTCACGCGGACGCCGTGTACGCCCGCCAGCCACCGAAGCGGGTGATGTCGGGCGCGCCCTCGACGGCGTACGGCTCGACGAGGAAGCCGCAGACCTGCCGCCCGTCGGCCAGTTCGACGGTGCCGATGGTCATCGGCGCGGGCACGGCGGCGGTGAACGCCCCGAACCCGGCAGCGGGCAGCCGCCAGATCTCGCCCTCGACGCCCGTCCGCGCGTCGCCGCCTGACGCCGTGGCGTGACCCGCCCCGGCGCCGGTGTCGCGCCCGCCCTCGGTGACCCGGAGCAGGCCGGGCTTGGGCGGCTCGGTGGCCAGGGCGTACAGCCGGTAGCCGTCTGCGGTGCGGGCCGGGCCGACCAATGTGGCGCCGGCTTGCACCAACTGGGCATTGAGCGGCTGGCCGGTGAGGTGGGCGCCGACCACGAACAGGTCGACCCCGGGGTTGGCGAACCGCTCGGCCAGCACGGCCAGGGCGCGGTCGGAGAAGGCCGGTCCGGTGAACATCACGCCGAACGGCAGGCCGTCCACGAACCCGGCGGGAACGGCGAGCGAGGCGCAGTCCAGCAGGTTGGCGAAGTTGGTGAACCGTCCCAACCGGGCGTTGGCGCCGACCGGGTCGGCCGCCACCTCGTCGAGGGTGGGATGCCAGGTGGTGGTCGGCGTCAGGAGAGCCGTACAGCCGTCGAGCACCGCGCGTCCGGCGGCGCCGAGCGCGGCGAGCCTGGCGGCGTCGGTGGCCCAGTCGGCGGCGGTCTTCTCCCGGCCTGCCAGCACGATGGCGGCGACGGTCGGATCGAGGTCCGCCCCGATCAGGTCGCGGTGCTTCTCCAGATGCGCGCCCACGGCGGCGTACCGCTCGGCGACGAACGCGCCGCCGTACAGCAGTTCCGCGGCCTGAAGCAGCGGGGTGATGTCGGTTTCGACGATCTCCGCCCCGGTGCCCGCCAGGCGGGCGACGGCAGCGTCGAAGGCCTCGTGCCAGCCGCCGGCCATGCCCTTCAGATGCTCCCCAGCCGGTACGGCGATCCGCGGGCGCGCGGGGGGCGGCGGGAGCTGGGTGCCGGTGCGGGAGAGCGGATCGGCCGGATCGGGGCCCTCGACGAACTCCGCGGCGGTGCGGGCGAGTTGCAGGTCGCGGGCGAAGACGGTCACGCAGTCGAGCGTGTAACAGGCGGGGACCACCCCGGTCACGGGCACCAGACCCTTGGTGGGCTTGACGCCGACGATGCCGTTGAGGGCGGCGGGCACCCGCCCGGAGCCGGCCGTGTCGGTACCTAGTGCGATGTCGGCGATGCCCAGCGCCACCGCGACGGCGGATCCGGAGGACGACCCGCCGGAGATGCGGGCCGCGTCCCAGGCGTTGCGCACCGCGCCGTAGGGGCTGCGGGTGCCGACCAGGCCGGTGGCGAACTGGTCCAGGTTGGTCTTGCCGAGCACCACCGCGCCGGCCGCGCGCAGCCGGGCCACCGCGGGCGCGTCGGCCTGCGGTTCGTAGGCGTACGACGGGGCGCCCGCGGTGGTGGGGAGGCCGGCCACGTCGATGTTGTCCTTGACGGCCACCACCAGGCCGGCCAACGGCAGCGCCGGGTCGATGCCGGCCGCCTCGGCGAGCACCTCCTCGCGTGGCCTGAGGCTGATCCAGATGTCGGGCCGGCCGACGCCCTCGATCCGGTCGTAGGCGGCCTGGACGCGTGCGGCCGGTGTCATGGCGTTCATGCCCGCACCGCCGCGAGGATCTGGCCGGGGGCGACCTGCTCACCGGGCTTGACGTAGATCTCCAGCAGTGTCCCGGCGGTGGGGGCGTTCACGGTCGACTCCATTTTCATCGCCTCCAGGGAGAGGATCGCATCGCCGCTCGCGATGGTGGCGCCCGGTGCGGCGGCGATCTGCCAGACGGTGGCGGTGAACGGCGCGGTGACGGGGACCGCGCCGTCCGGCAGGGTGACGGCAGCAGTGGCGGTCACGGGTTCGGGATCGTCGTCGCGGTCGAACTCTCCCGCGGCTCGCCAGCGTTGCTTCTCAGCTTCGAAGGCGGTGCTCTGCCGCCGGCGGAACGCGGCGATCGAGTCGGCCTCCGCGGCGAGGAAGGCGTTGTACTCGGCGATCGAGAAGGTGCCCTCCTCGGTCGGGAAGTCACCGCGCCCGGCGTCGGTCTCGGCCCGCAGTTCGAGCAGTTCCTCCGCGGTGACGGGATACCACTCGATGCGGTCGAAGAAGCGCAGCGCCCACGGCGAGTCCTGGAAGAGGCCGCCCTTGCGGAACCGGTTCCAGATCTGCACGGTGCGGCCGACGAACTGGTAGCCGCCGGGGCCTTCCATGCCGTAGATGCACAGGTAGGCGCCGCCGATGCCGACGGAGTTCTCCGCGGTCCAGGTGCGGGCCGGGTTGTACTTGGTGGTCACCAGGCGGTGCCGCGGGTCGAGCGGGGTGGCGACGGGGGCGCCGAGATAGACGTCGCCGAGGCCGAGCACCAGGTAGGAGGCGTCGAAGACGGTGCGGTAGACGTCGTCCGCGGTCCGAAGGCCGTTGACACGGCGGATGAACTCGATGTTCCACGGGCACCACGGGGCGTCATCGCGCACCCCGGCCATGTACCGCTCGATGGCGAGCCGGGTGGCCGGGTCGTCCCAGCTGAGCGGCAGCCGCACCGTGCGGGAGGGGACCACCAGTTCGTCGCTGGGCGGGACTTCGCCCTCCAGTTCTCGCAGCAGGGCGGTGAGGTCACGGGCCTTGAGTCGGCGGGCGTCGGTGTGGATCTGGAGGGAGCGGATGCCCGGGGTGACGTCGAGGACGCCGTCGGGCGTGTGCGCGGCGAGGGTCTCCTGCAGGGCGTGGACCCGCATCCTCAGGCCGAGGTCGAGCACCATGGGGCCGTACTCGACCAGGACGTTGTCGTCGCCGTCCCGGCGGTAGGTGACGGCGGGGCGGGCATCGGTGGCCTCCAGGCGGCCGAGAACGCCGTCGTCGCCGTCTCCGCCCGTGCTGATCAGCGTGGGGGAGGAGCGGCGGGCATCGAGGGCGGCCGCCTCGGCTTCCCTGACCGGTACGAAGCGGACGGTGTCGCCGGGGCGGAGCTGGCCGAGCTTCCACAGTTCGCCGCTGGCGACCACCGCGGGGCAGACGAACCCGCCGAGGGACGGTCCGTCGGGGCCCAGGATGATCGGTGTGTCGCCGGTGAAGTCGAGGGCACCCACCGCGTACGGCGTGTCGTGGATGTTGGAGGGGTGCAGGCCCGCCTCACCGCCGTCCTGGCGGGCCCACCGCGGCTTGGGACCGATCAGGCGGACGCCGGTGCGGGCCGAGTTGTGGTGGACCTTGTAGTCCGTGGCGTAGAGGGTGTCGATGTCCTCGCGGGTGAAGAACTCGGGCGCCGCGTGCGGCCCTTCGGTGACACCGATCTGCCAGTGCGAGGTGATCGCCGGCCGGCGCTCGGGCGGGGTGGGGCCGCCGCCGGCGGTCGGCGAAGTTCCGGGCCGCAGTACGTCTCCGGCGCGCAGCGCCCGACCGGCGTGCCCGCCGAAGCCGCCGAGGGTGAACGTGGAGGCGCTGCCCAGGTATTCGGGTACGTCGATGCCGCCCCGGACGGCCACATAGCTGCGCAGGCCCGGCCCCCGGCAGGCACCGAGCGCCAGAGTGGCGCCGGCCGCGACCGTGACCGGCTCCCACAGGGCTGCCGCGCTGCCGTCCACCGTGACCGGGACCGGAGCGCCGGTGACGGCGACCACGGTGGCGGCCGAGAAGCGCAGGGTCAGCCCGCCCGCGGTGACCTCCAGGCCAGGCGCCTGGGCCGGGTTGCCGACGGCCAGGTTGGCCTCGGCGAAGGAGACGGCGTCGAAGGGGCCGCTCGGTGGCACGCCCACGTGCCAGTAGCCGAGTCGGCCCGGGAGGTCCTGGACAGTGGTCATCGCGCCTGGCACCAGGACGTCGATGCGCGGATCGGGGTCGGCCGTGGTGGCGAGCGTGCTGGTACTGTGCACGGCCTCGCGCACCTCGCCCCGCGAGGTCAGCTCGCGCAGCAGGCCCAGGTTGGTGACGATGCCGTCGACCCGGCTCGCGGCCAGGGCCTGGCCGAGCACGTCGAACGCGGCCTCCCGGGTGGGGCCCTTCGCGATCACCTTGGCGAGCATGGGGTCGTAGTACGGGGAGACCTCCAGACCGGTTTCGGCAAAGCCGTCGACGCGCACGCCGGGCATGTCGTCGGCGCCCTGGCCGGGGAAGGCCGCCCGGGTGATCAGGCCCGAGGACGGCAGCGACTCCTTGCCGGGGTCCTCGGCGTAGACGCGGGCCTCCACGGCATGCCCGGCGGCCGTCCACTCCCGCTCGAACACCGCGTCCTCGACCCCGCCGTCGCGGGCCAGGGCGAGCATGAGTTCGACGAGGTCGACGCCGTACGCCTCCTCGGTCACCGGGTGTTCGACCTGGAGGCGGGTGTTGACCTCCAGGAAGGCGGCCTCCTCGCGCGCGGGGTCGTAGACGAACTCCACGGTCCCCGCGCCCCGGTAGCCGACCGAGGCGAGCAGCCGGCGGGAGGAGTCGTGCAGCAGTGCCCGCACATGAGGAGGCAGGGCCGGGGCCGGGGCCTCCTCGATCACCTTCTGGTTGCGGCGCTGCAACGAGCAGTCCCGGTCGCCGAAGACGGCGATCCGGCCGGTGCCGTCGCCGAAGACCTGCACCTCGACATGGCGGGCGGGGCGCACCAGGCGCTCCAGGAACACCCCTGCGGATCCGAAGTTGGACTCCGCGAGTGCCGCGACGCGGGCGAAGGCCCCGCGTACCTCGTCGGCGGTGGCGCAGGCCTGCATGCCGATGCCGCCGCCACCGCCGGTGGCCTTGACCATCACGGGCAGCCCGATCGAGGAGGCCGCGGTGACTGCCTCCTCGGCGCTTGCGAGCAACTCCGTCCCGGCCAGCAGCGGCACTCCGGCGGCCTTGGCCAGGGCGCGCGCGGTGTGCTTCTCACCGAAGGCGGTGATCTGGTCGGCGGTCGGTCCCGCGAAACGCAGACCGGCCTCCTCCACGGCACGGGCGAAGACGGTGTTCTCGGAGAGGAAGCCGTAGCCGGGGTGGATGATGTCCGCGCCATGGGCGAGCGCGGCCTCGATGATCGCCTCCCCGCGCAGATACGACGCGCGGGCGGGCGCCGGACCGATGCGGACCGCGTGATCGGCCTCGCGGACGTGCGGGGCGGCCCGGTCGGCGTCGGAGAAGACGGCGACGGTGCCCAGGCCCATCCTCCTGGCGGTGCGGATCACACGGCGGGCTATCTCACCGCGGTTGGCGACGAGAACGGCGGTGGGGCGGATCACGCGCCCTCCTTCGCGGTGCGAGCGGCTTGCGCGGACCGTGGGTCGACGTCGGCCGGTGCCGGCTCCACGACGATCATCCGCAGCGGAGTGGGGTTGAAGTCGTTGCACGGGTTGTTCATCTGCGGGCAGTTGGACACCATCACCAGCACGTCTGTCTCGGCGCGCACCGCAACCCGGCGGCCCGGCGCCGACATGCCGTCCACGATGCCCAGCGCGCCGTCCGCCTCGACGGGCACGTTCATGAACCAGTTGAGGTTGGAGACGATGTCCCGCACCCCGAGGCCACGCCGCCCTGCCTCGGCGAGGAAGTTCTCACGGCAGCCGTGCTGGAACATCACATGATGGCCGTAGCGAAGGGTGTTGGACTCCTTGCCACACGCGCCGCCGATGGTGTCCTGGCGGTCGACCTCGTTGGCGACGACGGTCATCAACGGGCGGCCCTCGCTGCTGCGCAGCACGGTGCCGGTGCGCACATAGGCGTTGCCCTGCCAGGCCAGGGTGTCGGGGACGCTGTAGCGCTCCTCGGGATCGTCGGCGTTGTAGAGCAGACAGTCGGCCGACTGGTTGCCGCCGACATCGACGATCGTCAGGACGTGCCCCGTCCGCACCACCGCCGACCAGGGCGCATTGGGGGCCACCGTCTCGTCCAGGACGACTTCGCCTTCGACCAGGCTCGCACCCCAGTCCAGGGGGGAGCCCTCCGCGTGAACGGCGCCGACCGGGACGGTGGAGGCGACCGTGCCGCCGGCGGCGGTCGGGCAGCTGACGGGCCTGGTCCCGGTCCGTGTGGTCGCCATGTCACAACCCCCGGGCTTCGCAGTAGTCGACGGTGTTGAGGTACGCCCGGTGCAGTTCCGGAGTCGCCGTGAACCGCGGCTCGTCTCGGCCGGTCGGGGCACCGCGCCAGGCGTGCACCCGCAGTGGGCCGACCACATAGCCGGGACGAGGATCCAGCGGATGGGCGGCATTGGCGACCAGCACCAACAGGGGCATCTCCGCGACGAGTTCGACATGCGTACCCGCCCCCGCGCTGCCCTGCCAGGCCAGGGTGCCGTCCGCCTCGACGCGCACGCCCTGGAAGAAGGACAGGCCGGGTGGCAGGTCGCGCCGGCTCAGACCGTGCTTGGCGGCCGCCTTGAGGAAGAGCCCGCGGCCGGACGGCGATGGCCCCTCGGGGCGGGCGTCACCGTACTTGCGCTCGTTCCAGGCGTCGGTGGTGGTGCCGCAGAAGGCGTCGTGCCGGCCGGAGGAGTCGGCGCTGACCACCGCCAGGATTCGGCCGTCACCGGAGAGCAGCGGATGGTTCTGGCCCGGATACGCCTGCCACGGCACCTTCTGGGTGTCGGCGACGTTCAGCCGCTCCACCGGCTCCAGGGCGTTGAAGAGCAGCAGGTGGGCGCAGGCGTCACCGCTCGGGTCGTCGAAGCGCAGCCGCGTACCGCGGGCGAGGACCTTGTGCGTGTAGCCGCCGGGCGCCACCGTCTCCGCCCACACCAGGGCGGCCGCGTCCACACCCGGCGGGCAGTACGGGCTGTCCGACGCCGGAAGGTACGGCATCCACGCGCCGGCCTGCCCGCCCTGGGCGCGGGCGTCGTCGCGGGCGCTTCGGACGCTGTCGGTCAGGTGCAGATCACGGGCGCGGGCGGGAGCCTGCCCGGTCGGGTAGCGGCCGTGCTGCGGTACGGCCGTCGAGCTCTCGGTGGGGGTCATGGAGTGTCCCGTCGTCCCTTCGTCGGTACGTCATCGATGCGTCCCCTCGTGTCACACGGGCGCTCATCAGGCGGGCTCGGCGACGGCCTGCGCGTCCAGGGGCGGCTCGGTGTGCGTGTGCGGTACGTGCCTCAGCTCGATACGGTGGTGCAGCCGGCGGGGGAGGAAGTAACCGGCACCGGCGGCGAGGCTGAGCCCGATGAACAGCGGGGCGCTCCACCGCAGCCACCATGTGCCGCCGGTGAGGTCGTAGATCTCCGCACGGGGCCAGATCAGATTGACCGTCATGCCGGCCTGGTAGAGCACGGCGAGCGTGTTGACCGCCACTCCCCACCGGCCCAGCGAGAACAGAGGCCGGCCGGTCTCGTCGACGCCTGTCGGCAGCCCGCCGCTGCCCCTTCGCCGGATCCGGGTGACCAGCAGGGGCACCGTCACGCCCAGATAGGCCAGGTACAGCAGGGCGATGCAGAGGCTGGACAGGGCGGTGAAGACCGCCGACTGGCGGATGTTGACCACGAGCGCGATCGCGGCGCCGACGCCCACCACCACCGACGTGGTGATCGGCGTACCGGTGCGGGCCGAGACCTTGCCGAGGCGCCGGTGGAAGGGCAGGGCGCCTTCGCGCGCCATGGAGTACATCATCCGCGCCCCGGAGGTCTGCACGGCCAGGGTGCAGGCGAACACAGCGACCGCCACGCAGCACAGCAGCAGGCGGCCCAGAACCCCGCCGAGCCGGTCGGTGAGCACCCAGGACAGACCACCGGCCGCCAGTTTTCCGTCGGTCAGGCTGCGCGCCGCCATCAGCCCCGAAAGGATCAGCAACGCGCCGCCGACACCCGAGGTGATCAGGGCCCGCAGGATGGTCCGGGGAGTGGTTCGGCGCGGGCGGTGGGTCTCCTCCGCCAGCTCGCCCGCCGAGTCGAAGCCGACCATCACGTACGCCGCCATCAGTGAGGACGCGAGGAAGGCCCCGAAGTAGCCGCCGTGACCGGCCCAGCCCGTGGGATGGGCCACCACCTGCGGACCACGCTCGGGCAGGAAGAACAGAATCAGCACCAGTGCGAGCACGCCGATGATCTCGACCGTGACGCCGAAGCTGGTGGCGGCGGCCATCTGGCGGATGCCCAGGATGTTCACCGCCGTGGTGATGACCAGCAGGACGCATCCCAGCAGGACCGCGTTCTGCGCGCCGGTCGGGGAGCCCACCGACGGATCGGCGCCCGGACCGCCGACGATCTGGAACCCGGACCAGATGCCCGGCAGTACCGCCTGTGCCGCGATCGCGGCCGCCGCGACCGTGAGTATCTGTCCGATGATCATGATCCAGCCGACGAACCAGCCCGTCGTGGTGCCGGCCAGCCGGCTCGACCACTGGTAGATCGCCCCGGATATGGGCCAGCGTGCGGCCAGTTCGGCGAAACAGAGTGCGACGAGCAGTTGGCCCGCGAAGACCAGCGGCCAGGTCCAGAAGAACGTCGCGCCGCCGAGGCCGAAGCCCAGCCCGAACAGCTGGAAGACGGTGGTGAGGATCGACACGAAGGAGAACCCCGCGGCGAACGACGCGAAGCTGCCTACGCCGCGGTGGAGTTCCTGCTGGTAGCCGAAGAGGGGGTGGCCGGTCGTGGCACCGTCGCCAGGGTCCTGCGCAAGGGGGAGTTCGGGCCGGCTCATCGCCGCACCTCCGATCGGTCGACAGATACCTGTCGCTTGATAGGTATTGCGATCGTCGGCCGGACCGGTCTCACACCCGAGTCCGGGAAGTTAACTTCGTGTATCCGCGAGGCTGCCTCGGAGATGACCGCGTGCCGGCACTTGGCGGTGTCCTCACAGCGGGTGCTTCCGCGCGAGGCGCAGGATCAGACGCGACAGGGCCGCCGGCAGGACTCCTCTCACCCCGTCGCTCGAACAGCGAGCACAACACCTGCGACTACGCCCACGATCCCGTTCACCGGCTCGGGTGTGCACGAGTGATGACAGGTACTCAGGTCAGGCGGTGGTCGTCACGCCGGGGGAAGAAGACGCGAACGGGCAGCAGCAGCCCGGCGAGCGACAGGACGATGAACACCACCTGGTGGACATGGTCCTTGCCCGGCGGCAGTCCTCCCGCCAAGTGGGCGATCCAGAACGCCGGGTAGTACCACTGCGCATACCACGCCCACCGTTCCCCGCGGCGGAACGGTACGAGGGTGATCAGCACACCGAACAGGCCCATACCGGTCGCGGCCACACCGTCGGCCCGCATGAGCTGCTTGTCGCCGGCCCCCGGTGCGACCGCGGCGACGACACCGAAGACGAGGATGCCAGCACCGACGATGAGCAGGCAGATCCACGCTGCCTTCAGGCGCGCGCTGTTGTGCTGCATGAGCGGTTCGTACCCGCTTCCGGCGAAGGAGACGCAGAGCGCCTGCCGTGACCGAGGGTGCCGAGACCGGACGAGGCGATGGGGGCGGAGTGCTGCCGGCTTCCGGGTACGGACGAGGTGGCCCAGCCGCTTGTCGGCGTGCGCTGAAAGAGGTCTCAGAGGACGAGTCCGTCTTGAGCCACGACGACCGTATCGTCAGCCGTCAACTCGCTCGGACACAGAGACAGCCAGGTCCGGACGCCCGCTGACGTCACCGCCCTCCTCGCGAACAGCAGCCGCACAGGGATCAAAGCAGCATGTTGATTCTCTGCGAGCCCTTACCACCGGGGCAGTACCGCAGAACGGTGCGTCAGCAAATGGAAGCAGTACCGGGCAGTGCCCAGCTGGTACGGCAGCCGCGACCACGGCTTCCACAGCACCCTCACTCCTTCGCGGCCGGGGCTCCGCGAACCGGAGGAAGGAGATCATCGTGGAGTCTCAGCGCTCCCTGGGGCCGTGCACGTTCAGGCGCTCACGTTGCCTCACTGAGGTGGGGAGGGCGCAACGCGGCTCGATCGGTGCCGGGGACGAGGCGGCCTATCGGAGGCCGTGGCGGTCGAGGCGGTGGATGAGGCCGGGTCGGCGCTGGCAGTCCTCGCGCAGGCGGGCCAGGCGCTGGTGGAAGTCGGTGTGCTGTCGGGCGTGGGCGTAGGCGTCGCGCAGTTCCGCGAGGAGGCTGACGGCCTGGTCGTAGCAGCTGGTCTTCTTGGTGGCGATGTGCGCCTCGATCTGCTGCCAGACGGATTCGGCCTCGCCTGCGAGAGCGGTCAGATGCCGGGCGCGGGCGGTGGCCCGTTCGTGTTCGGCGCGCTGCCGGCGTTCGGTGCGCAGGGTGTGGGCGGCGTCCAGGAGGTGGGCGGCGGACCGGCGCCCGGGGACCGTGGTGGGGGCGTCGGCGCCGCGCAGGCGGTGCAGGAGTTCGGTGTGCAGCCCAGGTTCCGGGCCGAGGGCGAGCCGCAGCAGCAGAGCGTCCTTCTCCTTCTGGGGCATTGCGGCGATCAGCGGGGCGAGTTCCTTCTTCGCAGGCCTGGTCAGCTTCTTGGATGCGGCGGGACTGGCCTGGGCCGCGACTGCCAGCAGATCGTCGTCCACGCGCAGGAAATCCGCGAGCGCCCGCTGCGGGGCGGTCAGTTCGCCGAGCCCGGCCGGGACGGGCGGTTCGGGGCAGGTCCGGTACTCCTCTTCGTCGTCGTCATCGAGTTCCCAGGCGGCGAGCGCTGAGAGCCAGGCCAGGTAGAGGGGGCGCAGGTCGCCGGTGGTGAGTTCGTCGCGTACGCCGATGAGGGCGGACAGCGAGTCGTCGGCGCCCTCGATCCAGTCGCCGCCCTCGTCCTCGCTGGTCAGGTCGAGCAGGAGGTGGGTGCGCGTGGTCCAGGCCTCGATGCGGTGGTCGAGACAGTACGGCCGCACCGCCGGCAGGGCCAAGGTCTGCTTGGGCAGGCGGAGCATCAGCCGGTGGGTGCCCCAATTGGTCACGTACAGGTGGGCGTCGAAGTAGCGCTCGACCATTTTGCGCGGATTGGCGCTCAGGTCGCCCCAGTCGTAGGTGTTGGTGAAGCTGGTGGCGGTGATCCGGGCCCGGGTGGAGATGGCCCTCAGCTGCTCCTGTTCCTCGCGGCTGAGCGGCCGGTCGAGGGCCTGGAACTCGTAGTACTGGTACTCGCTCACACGGCGGACCCTATCGCCGCCGCGGGTGGGCTCGGACGCGGATGGACCACGGCAGCGGAGCCGACCGGAGGCAGCGATCAAACGTCATAGGGTGAGCCGAGGCGAGCCGTGGCGGGGAGGAGCGGGCTGTGGCGGTGTGGACCGAGCGGGCGATGGAGCATGATGCAAGAACGGAGCTCGCGGCCGTGCTGCAGCTGGTTGCCGCGGGCAGGCTGCGGTGCGGCGACAAGACGAAGCGCCCCTCCGCGGCCACCCTCCGCGCACTGGGCGAGGTCCTCACCGGCAGTGACTTCTACGAGGGCGAGGCGGTCAGGGCATTCGCCTGGCCGCTGCTGCTCCAGGCCGGCGGCCTTGCCGAACTATTGGGCGGCCGACTGGAGTTGACCGCGCGGGGCAGCAAGGCGCTGGCCGCGCCCGCCCACGAGACGATCCGGCACCTGTGGCGGCGCTGGCTGAGCCACGGGGCACTGGACGAGTTCAGCCGCATCGAGGCAGTCAAGGGGCAGCGCGCGGCGAACGTCCTCAGCGCGGCCGGCCCGCGCCGCAGGGCGGTGGGTGCGGCGCTCGCCGAGTGCTGCACGCCAGGGGAATGGATGGCGGTGGACGAGCTGTTCAAGGCGATGCGTACCGCAGGGCATGACCCGTACCTGGTCCGTTCCGAGCGGGCGCTGTGGACGCTGTACCTGGAGGACGCGCAGTACGGCAGCCTCGGCTACGACGGACACCACGACTGGCCGGTGCTGCAGGGCCGCTACACCCTGTGTGTGCTGTTCGAGTACGCGGCCACCCTCGGCCTCGTTGACGTCCGGTACATCGACCCGGACGGCGCCCGGGACGACTTCCGCCACATGTGGGGTGCCGACTGGCTTCAGCGGCTCAGCCGCTACGACGGGCTGCTCGCCATCCGGTTGAACCCGCTCGGGGCGTACGCGACGGGGCGCACCGACGCCTACCGACCGGGCCCGGAGCCCGCCGCCGGGGCGCGGAGCCCGGTCAGGGTTCTGCCGAACTTCGACATCGTGGCACTCGACGGCCTGGCCCCCGCCGAGGCGCTGCTGCTCGACGCGTTCGCAACCCGGTCCACCGACCGTGTCTGGACGCTGTCCACCGCCTCCCTGCTGAAGGCCCTCCACGCGGGCCGAGGTCTGGAGGAGCTGCGCCGCTTCCTCGCCGAGACCAGCACAGGAGAGGAACTGCCGCAGACCGTCACGGCTTTGCTGGCCGACGCCGCCTCCCGCGCCGAGAAGGTACGGGATCTGGGTACGTGCCACCTGCTGGAGTGCGTGGACGAGGCGCAGGCCGTGATGATCGCGAAGGACCGCAGGGCGGGCGCGCTGTGCTCCCGGATCGGCCCAAGGCATCTCATGGTGGCCCCCGGCGACCTGCCGGCCGTCCGCGCCGCGCTGCTGAAACTCGGTTGCGTACTGCCCGCCCGGACCTGAACGGGAGGTTCACGTCCAGGGTGCGGTCCGCGGGGCTCGGGCACGTTCTCGGAGCGCGGTGAGGGCGGCGACTCGGCCGGTGGGGGTGAGGGAGATCGTGGCGCGGCGGCGGTCACGGTACGCCAGGAAGCCGAGGGCCTCGCCGGGACGCAGCCACTGCCACAGGAAGTGGCGGGTGTCGTCGCGTCGTGGCGCGGAGCCGTCGGGGAGGGTGAACACCTCGGCGGCCAGGGTGTGAACGGCGGCGGTGAGGTCGTCGAGCGTGAGTTTTCCGCCGAGCAGGGCCGCCGCGGCGGCTTCGGCGAGTTCGGCTCGGACACCGTCGCCGAACCACGCGCGGGCGGCCGTGGCCTGCAGCAGGGCCGGGTCGGCGAGGCGTTGTCGGCCGCGGGTGGTCAGGGCGAGCTTTCGGTGCCGCTTGGCGAGCAGCCGAGCCGCGCGGGCCAGTTCATGCAGTTCGGCGAGGCGAACGACGTCGTACTCGGCGCGCGGCACCATGCCCGGCAGATACCAGTCGTAGCGCTCGGCGGCCTCGATGACCAGAGTCCGCGGCAGGTAGCCGGCCTGGGTCAGCGTCACCCCGTCGCCTACCGCCTCCAGTAGCCAGCGCAGGGGTTCGCGGTCCCACACTTTCCTTGTGTCGTCTGCCCGCGTCATGTGAGCCCTTCCCCGTCGAGTTCCTGGGTCAGTTCGATGGACCGGCGCGGTACCCGGTCCCGATGGAACGCCGGCCGGTCCGCAGCCCGGAGCACGGCACGGGCGCTCGCGGCGTCACCACGTTGCAGGGCGTAGGAGACCATGGCCTCCAGCGGTTGCCAGTCCTCGGCGCCCAGCACGGTCGCGGTGGCGGCGAATCGGTCCGCCGCCCCGGCCGCGACCTGGGCGTAGGCGCGAAGGCCCAGGATCTCGCGAGCGCGGAAGTCGAGGCGGGCCGAGGCGTACTCGCTGTGCAGCGCACGGGCCAGAGTCTCCACCAGGTCCACATCGCTGCCGACCCCGGCGTGCAGGAACAGCTCGGCCTCCTGCCGGTACGTCCCGCCGAAATCACCGACCTCAACGAGGAGCTCAAGGAAGTCCTGCAGAACACGTCGGCGGGCATCGCCGTCCGCCGCCAGGGGACGGCGACGCACTCGGCCACCGCCCGGCGCAGCCACTCGCCCAGTGTGCCGCACGAGTCGTCGCACACCCGCAGCGCCCGCGCCCGCACGCCAACGCGGCCCGGCGGACAGCCGGCAACCTCGCCGCCCCGACTGCTTCCCCCACCTGGGCGACGGTGGTTTCGGCCAGAACCTCTGCCACCGCCATCGTCGCCCACTGGCCATGATGCCGATCCAGATCCACAACCCCGGCGAATGCTTCGTAAGGCCCCTGCGGCGACACCGGGAAAGCGCGGCCACGCCCCTGTCACAGCCCGCTCGGACAGCCGCCGACTCGGAGTCCAGCGCATGGGCGCCGTCTTCGCCCGCCCCTCCAGCGCCTGCTTCCACACCTTGGAACGAGCCCGGGCGACGACCCTCGGGTCACGTACCGCGCCTCAGGCCAGCTCGCCCGCGCCGAGCGCGTCCGCCGCAAGGCGCTCCGTAGATCCACCAGATGACTCCACAACGGTTCCAGATACGCCCCGCGCATCACCCCACCCGACCGCTCCCGCGTCAGGCGAACCTCGAAGGCCTCCCAGTCGCCGCCGCAGTCCACCACGCACGCCACGGCGAACCACACGTCCCAGTACGACCACTCGCCAGACGGTGCCGGATGAGGCCACGGTTCCGGGCTGAACGTCGGCCGCCTGTGCCTGCTTGTGGCCCTGTCCGCTGTGCTCTCCAGCGCATTATCGCACCGGAGACGGCGGCGCTCGCAGCGCACGGCGGAGGTCCCTGTGTTCGAGCGCAGCCGAGAACTCGGGGGAGTAGCCTCGCGGGCGTGACCGAGGCATGGACCGACCACGCGCTGAAGGCGCTCCGCGCCGCCCGCCACAACGCGGACTGCCCGTCCCTGCTCGCCCTGCTGCGTGCGCATGACCCCGTCGGAGTGCTGCAGCAGTGTGGAGACGCACTCACCGCAGCAGTGTCCCGGGGCCTGCCCGGCGCCCGGGAGGCAGCGACCGCGTGCTCGTCCGCACTGCGCGAACGGGGCTGGCCCGGAGACGAGGTCCTCGCCGAACAGCTCGACACTGCGGGCGGCCCTGCCCTCTGCCTGCTGCGGCCGCTGCCGGTCGACCTGGAGGAACTCTCCAGTCTGCTCGAAGGGGACCCGGCCTGGGGTGGTGGCCGTATCGACCTGGACACCGGTGAGTGCCGGCCTGCCCTCGCGGACACCGAGGAGTCATGGGACGAGGAGGAACCGGAAGGCATTGAGCGGTGGCTCGACGTCCCGTGCGAGGGATCGCGGGACGCCTACCGCGACATGGAGGACTTCATCACCACCCTCGACGACCCCGACCTCGCCCGGTTCCTCGGCATCGCGATCCAGGGTCCAGGAGCGTTCCGCCGCTTCAAGGACATGCTGGCCACCTCGCCGGCGCAGTTGCAGCGGTACTGGTTGTTCTCCGCGGAGCGGCAGCAGGGCCGGGCCCGGGCCTGGCTCGCCGATCAGGGCTACCGGCCGGCGCTGTCGGGCGGCCACTGACCTGGGTGCCTTCAGGGGCCCCCGTGCCGGTAGGCCTCGATCCACTCGGCCCCCTCGGGCGCCGGATCCGGCAACGGAAGGTCGAGAATGCCGATCGCCTGCCGGTGCCTGCCGCGCGTGCAGACCGCCACGATCTGGCTGCCGGGCAGCAGGTCCA
The DNA here is from genome assembly GCF_053598315.1 of Streptomyces sp. NPDC001153. NCBI lineage: Bacteria > Bacillati > Actinomycetota > Actinomycetes > Kitasatosporales > Streptomycetaceae > Streptomyces > Streptomyces sp. NPDC001153. The sequence goes on along the minus strand of NZ_JBSFJZ010000052.1, from coordinate 39,616 downwards.
CCTTCTTCACGGTGACCTCGACCCCGAGAACGACCGTCTTGAACGGCACAGCCAGCTGCTCTGCGAGCATCGTGAAAAGGCCTGTGAGCTGCTCCTCGCCGTCGTAGGCGTCAACGGTGGCCTGCTCGACCAGCTCATCGAGTTCCGCATCGCTCAGCTGTCCGTCCACAGGGAACAAGGTACCGGCGGTGCCCGCAGGTGCCCTCGCTCGGTCAACCGCCGGCCACCCCACGTACACGCCGTCCCGCACGCGAGGCAAGAAGGTGCTCGGCACTCCTCCGATCAAGCTGACACTCGGCAAGACGAACTAACTATCGGCGGTCACCGAGGGTTCGGCCTTCGCTGAGCGCACCCATTGCCCGAAGACCCCTGACCAGGCATTACGGTCAGGGGCCTTTGCTGAACGCTACTCGGTTGCTGCCGTGGCTACTGATGCGATCGGCTACGGGCGGGGCGAGGAACCCGTGAAAGCCACCTGCTCAATCACAGGCGCACAATGACCAAGGCGGTGTCGTCGGTGACGCCGCCGGGCAGCAGCAAGTCGGAGAGCAGGGCGTCAGCAAGCGCTCCCGCGTCGGCTGCCTGGTGGCGAGTCAGGGCGTCGGTGAGCCGGGCGAGGCCGATGTCGATGTCTTCGCAGCGTCGTTCGATGAGGCCGTCGGTGTAGAGGGCGAGCACGGAGCCTTCGGTGAATGGCACGGTGGCCTGGAGCCGAGGGCCGTGTTCGAGGCGGGCGCCCAGAGGAGGGTCGGTGGCCTGCTCCAGGAACTCGACGGTGCCGTCGATATGCAGGAGGGCTGGCGGGGGATGGCCGGCGCTGCTGTAGGTGATGCTGTGGGTGTCCCAGTCGATGAACGTGCTGGCCACTGTGGTGTTCTCGGCGCCGTCGACGGAGCGGGCGTACAGTCCGAGGACCTCCAGGGCCCGGGCGGGGCCGTCGGCGGCGCGGGAGGCGGCGCTTAGCGCGCTGCGCAGTTGCCCCATGACCTGGGCTGCGGACAAGCCATGCCCTACGACGTCGCCGACGGCGGCCGCGATGCGGTCGCCCGGCAGGTCGACCAGGTCGTACCAGTCACCGCAAACGTTCAGCGTGTCGATGGCCGGCCGGTAGCGTACGGCTGCCGGGTGGCGGCCGACCGGGCGAGGAGCGGGCAGCATCGCCTCCTGCAGGCTCAGTGCGACTTCGCGGGCGCGAATGAGTTCGGTGACTTCCTCCAGCCGGTGCATCAACAGCGTCATTCGCCCGGCCGAGTCGAAGACGGGAACGTTGATCATGCTCCAGTAGCGTTCGCCCCGGACCCCGGGCTCGTCAGGGTCCTCAATGTCGTAGCGCTGCAGCTCCATGGTGTTGGGCACACCGCTGTCAGCCACCTGGCGCATTGACGCTTGGATGTTGCGTACCACGGCCGCGCCGGGGTCGTTCGGCATATCGGCGTAGTCGTCGCGAAGGTAGCGGCCGATCACTTGTCCGCGTGTGCGGCCCAACGTGCGCAGGAAGTCTTCGTTGACGTCTGCGTAGACAAGTTGGGGGGTGAACAGTGCGATCGCCCCGGGAAGTGCTTGGAACACCGCTCTGTAGTCGATCTCAGGTTCCATCACATCTATCTCGCCTCGATCACCATCTTCCCACCTGATGATTGATGTGGCGAGCCAGGGCACTGTTGCCGTGGAGCAGGTCACCGGCACCCCGCCCAGCCCGCAGAGCCTCTCGGTGGGCCGCTATATCCGGGACGGAGCCTTGCATCCGGTCGCCTGTAGCACTCACCTTGTCCCCAGAGGCGGCCCGGCGCCTCGTCGGCTGGCTCACGGCTGCCGATCCTGGGCACCCGCGGGAGCGCGTGCGATTCACAACGTCGTGGACGTCTCGGCCACCGCTCAACGTTGTCCTCGTCGAATCCGCACTGGCCGCGGAGATCGACGAGGACACTGGCCAGGACCGGAGGCCTGGCGGCACCAGGTGCGGTTTATCCGCCTCCATGAGGACATGGCGCCACAAGACGTGGCTGCCTTTGGCGAGGGCGCCGTGCCAGCCGCCAGATGATCGCACGCCTGTCTGCTCCGTTCATCTCGAGGCAGCTTCGGGACGTCGGCAGCGATCCTGGCTCGATCTTCCCTCCCCGCGCTGCCTGCACGGCCTGACGGCGGCTGGAAAACTTCTCCGGGTATTCGCCGCAGCCGCCCGCAGGAACCCGGTGACAGCCGGACAGTGCCGGATCCTCTCAGCGGTCATCGGGGGCGGTCTGGCGCTTCTCTGCGTGCGGCACCTGCCCTGACCAGCAGAAAACACTCCCAAGGGAAAGCTGAGGGTGGGCGCCCACCGGTAGGACTTGAACCTGCGGCCAAGCGCTTGGAGAAGATGCGGGCAAGTCTGGTGGGCTGGGGCGCCGGCACTTGTTCAGTGCCGCGCTGGGCTGTTGAGTACCGCTGCTGTCCGTCGCCGTTGCCCTCAGCGCTGCCGTCGATGCCGTCGGCCTCAGCTTCCGTGAGCATCGCATGGAGGTGACCTGCCAGTGCCGAGGGTGCATCACTTCGCGCGGGGGCCGCCGAGCCATCGTTCTGACCTGGCTCGGGCCTGTCGGTTCCTCGCCCCGTCGCACGATGCCGGCCGGGCAACGACACTGGTCGGTAGGGCGCCCTCTTGGAGGCGCATGCCCGCGACGGAAGGACGGACCCCATGCCCACGGACTCGGTTCCCGGCCTGCTGCGGTTCCTGGTCTTCGGAGCGGCTCTGCGGGCTGATTCTGCCAACGCTCGCCTCGCCTCCCTCGTGGCCCGGCTCATCTCCGACACCGGTGCTGCCGTCGACCTCGCCAGAATGCGCGACTTCGACCTGCCTTTGTACGACGGTGACATGGAGGCTGACGAAGGGCTGCCGCCTGGCGCTCTCGCCCTACGGGACCGGCTTGAGCAGAGCGATGCCTTCGTCATCTCCTCGCCGGAGTACAACGCGTCCGTGCCGGGAGTACTGAAGAACGCCATCGACTGGGTCTCGCGTGTCCGGCCGCAGCCGTTCAAGACCAAGCACGCGCTGCTCGTCTCCGCCTCGCCGTCGCTGGTCGGAGGCAACCGCGGGTTGTGGGCTCTGCGGGTTCCCTTGGAACACCTGGGCACCCGCGTCTACCCGGACATGTTCAGCTTGGCCAACAGCTACCAAGCCTTCACCGAGGACGGAACGCTGGCCGACCGGGGGCTGCAACAACGTCTCAGCGAGACTGTGTCGGGTTTCCTCAGCCTCGTCGAAGCGGACGTGCGCTATGTCTGCCTCGAACGCCGTTGGTACGAGTTCCTGGGGGACGGTACCGAGGCGGCCATCACCCAGCGCGCCGAGAAGTGATGGCGGACGCCGCAAGTTCGGGCCAACCCGGCGGGGCAGACGGACGGATGTCCACTCACGTCGAGGTATCAGAGCGTGCGGTTACGTGTAATCCGGGCATCTAGTTCCAAACGCCTCTACGTTGGACTTTGACGCCACCACCGCTTTGTCTCCTGCCTTGGTGGCCGCATCGTCCGGGACAGGCCACCCTGGCTGCAAGGCTGCAAGGCTGCAAGGCTGCAAGGCTGCAAGGCTGCAAGGCTGCACGGCTCGACGCGGCGCTGAGTCACACGCTGATGGTGTGCACTTATCAGGTGTATCACCGGACGTGGCCCACAAGTCGCGCACCGTGCTGAAGCGGACGAAGACGCAACTGCAGTCCACTGGCTGGCTCCCGTACATCCCGCCAGCGGTCGCCGCGGCGATCTTCCTGGTCATGGCGGCCATGGGACAGCTGATTGACTTTTGGCAGGCACCCCTGTTCTGGCTGCCGGCCGGCATCGGTATCGGTCTGCTCGCGACAGCCGCGTTCGACGTGATCACGGTGAAGCTGGGGCTGCGGCCCAACGAGGCGGTGCCGCTGCGGCGTGACGATCTCGCCGCCTTCGAGATCACGCGCTCACGACGTTCCTGCCGCTCCTACCAGAGCGGCCAGTTGATCGACGCTCACCGGGAGCAGCTCGGCAGCCGCTTCGACCCCGAGCGCGACCACGTGATCTGTGTCTGCGCCGTCGGTTACCGGTCACGCTTCAAGCCGCTGACCATTCGCGTCATACAGCGGTTGCAAAGTGGCCGGCTCCCTCTGACATCGTTGTTCTTCGCGGACTCCCGCATCCAGCGCCACTGGCCGTCGATGCCCTGCCGTTCGCGTTGTTCGGGCGTACCTACGAGAGCTGCCAATGGTCGCCGTCGGCCTTCAACGGACAGTCCACTCGCGGCGTCGCCGTCACCGACGAGGCCGGACAGGCCATGAAGCGCCCCGACTTCTACAGCACCACCACGTCGCGGTTCTACGCTCCCGCAGCGCTGGGGATATGGTGCGCGAACTGGGAAACCGGCTGCGACGCGCTCGGCATCCCAGGGCACTTCCAGGTCCTGACTCTGGAGGAGCGGGGTGTATCTGATGCTCCGGAACTGCCGCGGTACCACATGAGCTGGATCGCCAGGGCCGACGCCGTTGCGGTCTGAGTCCCGACCGAACCTCCTCCACCATGGGACCGTCGAGTCCCCGGCGGCGAACGGGGGCCAAGCTCCCTGAGCGTTGGCCAGGCCGGCGACGGCCTGGTCGTCCCCAGAGCCGCCCCTGGGCGATCCAACCCGCGAAGCTCTCGTTGAGCACCCTCGGACAGCTCAGAGACGGGCCGAGTAATACAGCTCAGAGACGGGCCGAGCAATGCTGTTGTGGCCTGTCTCCTGATGCCTACCTTAGCCCGTTATGCCGGACTCCATGCCCCGTTCGATATGAGCCACGGGTGTGTGCTCACTGTGGCCTGCCATGGCGTGCTGAAGCGGGATGTCCCGAGTAGCGTGGGGAGGAGGCTGTACTGAACGACTGCCTTCACCAATATCGCCCTCGCCCTCACGGGCGTTCACTGCTGGTCGGACGTGGTACGCACATCCCCGGATCGGGCGCTGAATGGCCATGAAGGGTGTAGTCCGAACAAGTGCTAGCGAGGCGATCATGGCCTTTGCCGCTGCCAAGGACGGCACACAGATCTACTTCAAGGACTGGGGGGCGGGTCAGCCGGTGGTGTTCTCCCACGGCTGGCCACTGATCGCGGACGCGTGGGATCCGCAGCTGAAGCTGATGGCGGACAACGGTTTCCGGGCCGTGGCCCACGACCGACGTGGAGGCGGACGGTCCGACCAGCCGTGGATGGGCAACGACCTGGACACGTATGCCGACGACCTGGCATCGGTCCTGGAGAACCTTGATCTCCACGACGCCATCCTGGTCGGTCACTCGACGGGCGGCGGAGAGGTGACGCGCTACATCGGCCGGCACGGCTCGAGGCGTGTGGCCAAAGTGGTCCTGCTGGGTGCGATCCCTCCGTTGATGCTCAGGACGGAAGCGAACCCGGAGGGGCTGCCGATCGAGGTCTTCGACGAGATCCGGCAAGGTGTGCTGACGGACCGGTCCCAGTACTACAAGGACCTCAGCGCTCCGTTCTACGGTGCCAACCGCGAAGGCTCGTCCGTGTCACAGGGGACCCGTGACGAGTTCTGGCTCTGGAGCATGACGGTAGGCGTCAAGAGCGCCCACGACTGTGTCAGAGCGTTCTCTGAGACTGACCTCACGGAGGACCTCAAGGAGTTCGACATCCCCACGCTGATCATTCACGGCGACGACGACCAGATCGTCCCCATCGTGGCATCCGCGAAAAAATCGTCGCAACTGGTCAAGGACGTGACCTTCAAGGTCCACTCCGGTGCTCCGCACGGACTGTCGATGGTGCCGGAGTTCGCGGGACGGTTCAACAACGACCTCCTTGAATTCGCACGCGGCTGACCGACCAGGTGCCGTTTCACCGGTCTTCCCGCGTTCACGCGGCCGGCGACAGACCGGTGGCCGGCACGAGCCCGAGGAATGCCCATGTCTCAGCAAACGAACATCGCCGCACAGACAGCTTTCGCAGAGGCGGTCATCACCGGCGACCTCGCGGCCCTCGACGGGATCGTCGCACCCGACTCGATCGACCATGATCCAGCCCCAGGCCAGGTGCCGGGGCCCGAAGGGTACAAGGCCATGTTCGCCGATCTGCGGGCAGCCTTTCCCGACCTGCACGTCGCGGTGGAGCATCTGGTGGCCACCGACGACGAGTTGGCCTTTGCCTACACCATCACCGGAACGCATCTGGGGCCGCTGATGGGACGGCCGGCGACCGGCAGGAAGGCAAGCTACCGGGGCATGCAGATCAGCCGCTTCGACAGCGACGGAAAGCTCGTCGAACGCTGGGGCAGCAGCGACGAACTCGGCATGCTGCGCCAACTCGGACTCACCGAGTTGTGACCCCAAGAGCGGGATTTCCGATGGTACCGGGAACAACCAGCTCGCACGCGATCGGCCACCGTTCCTATCCATGCGGTGCCGAGAGGACGCTTCGGGTCGGCGGAATGTTGAGGTCCTCGGATGGCAAACGGTCAGATGCGCGGTCCGCCGACTCAACTAGCAAATCCGACAAGCGGGGCTGATACTGACGAATATGGATGCCAACGGCGGGTCAGTTCGTGGCTCTTCGGACCAACACGGGGCATCAGCGGTGGATGTTCTGGTAATCGGTGCCGGGCCAACCGGGCTTCTGCTGGCGGGCGACCTCGCCGACTCCGGGGTCAACGTCACGCTGGTGGAGCGGCGCGATCACGAATCCAACCTGAGCCGCGCCTTCAGCATCCACGCACGAACCATGGAGGAACTCGACGCCCGGGGCCTGGCCGACGAACTACTCGCTCTCGGCTCACCGGTCCGGGCGTTGCATCCGTTCGGCCGCATCAGCATCGACTTCTCCGGCCTTCGCACACGCTTTCCGTTCCTGCTGATCGTCCCCCAATGGCAGGTGGAGCGTCTTCTGCTGCGCCGGGCCGAGGAAGCGGGAGCGACGATAGTGCGGGGGACTCGGGTTACAGGGATACGGCAGGACCCGGGCGGCGTGGACGCGGAAACGAACCATCCGGACGGTGCCACGGCCACACTTCGAGCGCGCTACCTGGTCGGTACCGACGGAGCGAGCAGCACCGTCCGACAGAGCCTGGGCATGCCGTTCCCCGGCAAGTCGGCCATCCGCTCCGTGATGCTGGCCGATGTACTGCTTGAACGCGCCCCTGACGAAGCTTTCAATTTCGCCTCGAACCAGCACGGCTTCACCTTCTTCGCGCCGTTCGGGGACGGCTGGTACCGGGTCATCGCCTGGGACCGGCAACAGCAGCAGCTGCCCGACGATGCGCCGGTCACGATGGAGGAGGTCCGGGACATCACGAGGCGAACCATCGGTGACGACCTCGGGATGCACGATGCCCGTTGGGTTTCCCGCTTCCACAGCGACGAACGACAGGTACCCCGCTACCGGCAAGGGCGGGTGTTCCTCGCGGGCGACGCCGCGCACGTCCACTCGCCCGCCGGGGGCATGGGCATGAACACCGGGATGCAGGACGCCGCCAACCTCGGCTGGAAACTGGCAGCTGTCGTGCGCGGCTGGGCTGATGACGAGTTGTTGGACAGCTACCACACGGAGCGCCATCCGGTCGCCCGAAGGGTGCTGCACGTCAGTCACGCACTCCTCACGGCCGTCATCACCGGGTCACCTGCAGTCCGCGCGTTGCGCGCCTCGTTGGCCGCCATCGCGCACCAGCTACGTGTCATAGAGCCGCGTGCGTCCCGCAGCATCTCCGGCATCGGGATCGCCTACCCCGCACCCTGGGGCTCCCACCGGCTTGCCGGGCGCCGGGTACCGGACCTCCGACTGGCAGGGGAACCGGCACGGCTGTATGAGGTCCTGCGACGAGGCACGTTCGTACTGGTGGGCCGCGACGTCGCCGCAGTCGCCGCGCCGTGGGAAGGGCGGGTGGTGACCGCATCCCCCGCAGCCGGCCTGCGGCTCACGCTACTGGTCCGACCCGACGGTTACGCCGCCTGGGCGGCCGAGGACCCCGATCCGGACGAGGTTCGCGAAACCTTGACGCGGTGGCTGGGCGAGGTGGTCGGACAAAGGTAGGCGAGGCGTGGTCGCGCGCGGCGGAACGCCCTCTCAGGCCGCGCCGTAGGGGCACCCCTGCGGCACCTCTGCGGTCCGGTGCACGAAGGCCGGCCGTAGCTCGGGATCCTCGGGGTCGTAGTAGCGGTGGAACACCGCGGTCGCCCCTCCGGACAGGGGCGGGACGATCCAGCTCCAGTCGGTCGGCACCGGGCGCCCGTGCCGCCTCTCGCGGTCCACGTGCGCGAGGAACCGCCGCGACTCCGTATGGTGGTCGGCCATGCTCACCCCCGCCTGCTCGTAAGAATGCAGGACCGCCAGGTTGAGCTCGACCAGGGCGCGGTCGCGCCACAGAGTGCGCTCGTTGCGGGTGTCGAGGCCGAACAGCTCGGCGACGGCGGGCAGCAGGTTGTAGCGGTCGGTGTCGGCGAGGTTGCGCGAGCCGATCTCGGTGCCCATGTACCAGCCGTTGAAGGGCGCGGCCGGGTACGTGACCCCGCCGATCTCCAGCGACATGTCGCTGACGGCCGGCACCGCGTACCAGCGCAGACCGAGGGCGGCGAACCCGGGATGGTGCGGATGCGTCAACGGCACCTCCAGCACGGCGTCCTCGGGCACCTCGTAGAACTCCGGAGTCAGGCCGGAGCCGGGCTGCACCAGCAACGGCAGTATCTCGAAGGGTGTTTCACCGCCTTTCCAGCCCAAGTCCCGGGCCAGCGCCACCCGGTGGGTGCTGCGCGGGTCGTCCGAGTAGCGCACCAACTGCTCGCCCAGCAGCGTGGCGGCGGGACGGCCGGGGCGATCGGGGGCGAAGACGCTGATGACCGGCCGGATACGGCCTCCGTTGGTCGCGATCCGCAGATGCTCGAAGCACTCACTGGCGATGTCGTCGGGATGCGTGACGTGCCGCAGGTCCCGCACGATCAGATTGTTCCAGTAGAGCCGGCCTATGCAGCGCGCCGCGTTGCGCCAGGCCACCCGCGCGCCGTACGCCACCTCCGCCGCAGTGTGTTCGTACGTGCCGAAGCGCTCCACCTCCGCGGTGACCTCCGCGAGCCGCCGACGCGGGTCGCCGGCGCCCGGGTTCTCGGCGGCGTACTGCCGGATGAACACCTCGGCGGCCGCCAGGACGGCCTCGTGCGCCGACGGTCGGCGCGGAGCCGGGCCGGACGAAGGGGGGAGTTGCATCGGATTCTCTCCTGCTCGGGGTCTGGTGCTCACACGAGCCCGGCGCGCCGGCGGTGGTACGGCGGCCGCACGGCCGGGAGCGGACGGGGCGATGCCGAGTCCGGCAGGCGGGCGCGGCAAGCGAGTGGCCGCACGGCCGGGGCCGGGTCGGCCGGACGCTCAGTCCTCGGGCGGTTCCCGCAATTTCCGGGGCAGTAACGCGGCCTCGAGTGCGGGCACGTCGAAGGGGTCGAAATGGATCCGCTCCTGCGGGATGCCCTGCCGGGCCAGGGTGGCGCCGGCCTGCGTGACCATGTCCACCGGGCCGGAGAGGAACGCCTCGTGCCGGTACCACGGCCCGAACTCGTTCAGCACCCGCGGCAGGCTACCCTCCAGCCCCGCAATACGCTCGTGCGACACCGCGGCCCGCACAGAGAGCCAGTGGTGCCGCTGGGACATCCTGAGCATGTCGTCCAGGCCGTAGAGCTCCTCGGCGGTCCGAGCGCCGACGAAGACGTCGACGTAGCGCTCTGTCCCGGTGCGGGCCGCGTCCTCGACCAGGGCCTTGATGGGGGCCATGCCGGTCCCGCCGGCCACGCACACCAGATCCCGGTCGCTGCGCGGGTCGAGCGTCATGTCGCCCTGAGTGGGTCCGAGCCGCACCACGTCCCCGGGCTTGGCGCTGTAGACCAGGCCTTGGCTGACCTGGCCCTGGGCGACCGCACGCACGTGGAAGGTCACGGTGTTGTCCGGTCGCGGCGCGTGCGCGGGCGAGTAGTAGCGCCACGTCTTGGGGTGCCAGGGCGTCTCCACGCTCGCGTACTGGCCTGCCGTGTACGGGTAGGGCGCGTCGGGCCGCACGGTGATTTCCGCGATGCCATGGCCGCGGTGCAGGTGGTGGATGATCTCCGCCTCCCACACCGCGGGCGCCGTGCGGGCGTCCTCCCCCGCGGCGTGCATCATCACCTGTGCGACGACGCCGTATCCGTGCGTCCATGCGGCGGCCAGCTCAGGGCTCCACGCCGGACCGGCGTAGCGGGCCAGGGCTGCGAGCAGGCACTCGCCCACCGCGGGGTAGTGGCCGTTCAGCGCCCCGAACTTGCGGTGGTCGCGACCGAGCCGGCCGCAGAACCGGATCAGGTTCTCCGGGTCGTCGACGAGGTCGACGATCTGCAGCAGCCCGCGCAGCAACCGGTCGCGCTGGACGTCCAGGTTGTCCGGGAAGAGCCCGCGCACCTCGGGGTAGCGTGCGAACAGAATGGCGTAGAAATACACCGTCATGTCCGCTGCGTACGCGCCGACCACGGCCACACTCGCGCGCATCAGGGCGATTTCCTCCGCAGTCAGCGGCACGAGGTCCGGCAGCGCACTCGGCGCCGGGGGCGAGGGAGTGGAAGGAGGCGCTGCTGATTCCGGTGACTGCGCCGTGGCATCCGGTGCGTCACGGCGTCCTCGCGACGCACGGGAGAATATCACCGGGCGCCTCCCGCTTCAGATTGAATCGTCATCACTATGAGGGAAATTCAGTGTCAGAGCAGTGGGGAGCGGAGACCGCCGTGACCGCTGCACATCCGGTCGCGGTTGCCGGGGACAGGCCGATGACCGGCACGGGGTTCCGCTGTGCCGGATGCCCATCCAGCACCCAGAAAGGGTCCGCCATTCGGCTGTGGCGCCGTATCGATACGACGCCAGGGATCAACTTGACTGGCATACGGGCAACTTGGGAACGGACGGGGCGGAACTCCCTGGGATGTCCTGCCGTTCGGTGGCGATCGACAGGACCGCATTCACCCTAATACACAATCTTCACCCGTCAACCAAAGGATGGGCACGACCTCGCCGCCACTCGCGTGCTTTCGCCCCACAGGCCGGCCTGCCACGCGTGTGTTCGGCGCCGAGGAGGGGGAGTGGACGCGGAACCGACCGGAGGAAGTGTGTGGATCCGGCCGGAATCAGACCGCGGCGCGGCAGCCCGGCAACTCCGCGAAATCCGCGTCCGCTTCTGCCGGTGAGATGCCGAAGCCCGCTCGAATTGCCAGCCGAAACCAGTCGGTGTCGGGAGCTGCGGTGGATTCAGAAGTCATGGCTCACGACAGCGTAATACCCAGTGAATTCACCGAGATGAACATGATCTCTGTCGGTAAATCCGGATAACCGGGGCACTCGGGTTCCCGGGCAGCGGTATGGGTGACCCGCGTGAAAACCCTGGTTCGGGCTGATGATCCGGCCGTTTGTGTTCCTGCCGTCAGGCTGCTTGCTGGGGCTCGTTGATGGGGCCGCCGAGTAGTTGAGTGCGGCGGACGCGGCCACCGAAGGGGATGACAGGTGCCGTCTGGCTGGTCTCCGAGGCTTGGGGAGATCGTTGGTGTGGGGATCGGTGGGGGCGGTGCCGGTTGTAGTGGTCGGTGTAGGTGTTCGGGTCGGTGCGCGGGTGCCGTTCGTTCATGATGAGTAGGCGGTCGGTGCACTCGCGGCGGACGGTGCCGACCCTGCGGCTGCCGAATATTTCGTCCGACCAGGTCAGGCGGCGTGTCGGTACTCGTGGATCACTCCGGCGAGCCGGTCTCGGCGGCGTATGTCCAGACAGGAGATGCGCCCCGGATCGGTGATTGGTTCAGGGACCGCGCGCACGCTGCCGCCCCGGATCGGCGATCACGGCGCGAAGGAGCTCCAGGAGGGCGGCTGCGACGGACTCCGTCACGCTGGGTGGCTTGTCGGGGAGGGTTACGTGGATCTTCTGAGGGGTGGCCGTACTTGAGTACGGCTCGGCTGGGGGCTGAGGCATGCGCTGCCGGGCGCCGGGCCGGGTGACTCGTGGGTGCTGACACATCCCGTATAGAAATGGTGCACGTCGGTTTTGCCGCCTTGCGCCGATTGATCACTGTTTGGGGCAAGGCGGCTGGCCGCTTAATCCGTTGGTCTGTCCCGGCTCGGACTGATTCCGGCGACAGCCGACTCGTCCGACATTCGCGGCAGGTTCCCCATCCTTCTCAGCTTCACCGCATCCGCCTGATCGCGAGCCACCAGCTCCACGAGCGGTCCAGCTGCCTGCTTTGCAGCGCCCCACGATGCGGAGTGCGTCTCTGCCCTCCGCGGCGGTATTCGATTGGCCGGTACTCCCCGTTCGATCAGCAGAACCTTCTCAACCCCGGACCGGGAACGACTAGGCTTGATCGGCGCCCCCGTGTCCTGGCTGGTGGGCGTGCGGGGATGGTTGAGGAGTTCGGAGCGGTAGATGGCGGGGATGCCCGAGCGGATTGGCCGGTACACGGTGGCCAAGGAGCCGGGGTACCGCCGTCGTAGCAGTCCCATATCTGCAGGAGCGCGCCGTTGCCGGAGCCGTCGGCGTCCATATGCGTGCGGTGGGTCATCGTCACTGGCGTCGTGGAAAGCGGCGCGAGCGAGGTCGCAGCCGATCACTGCGGCGGATCCGGCGAAAGGGCGTCGCGGAGTTGGGCCCTGGCGCGGACACCCAGCTTGGGAAAGATCTTGTGCAGGTGATAGCCGACGGTGCGGGGTGAGAGGTACAGGCGGGCCGCGATGTCGCGGTTGGTCAGGCCCTGGGCAGCCAGTTCCGCGATCTGCCGTTCCTGCGCGGTGAGTGCGTCCGCCGCACTCGCGGCCGTCGCCGCCGTCATCGGGGCTCCTGCTGCCCGCAGTTCCGCGGCGGTGCGATCGGTCCAGGGCCGGGCGTCGAGCCGCTGGAAGCACTCCAGCGCCGCGTTGAGGTGCGGGCGTGCCTCGGTGCTGCGGCGGCGCCTGCGCAGCCACTCGCCGAAGTCGAGTCGGGTGAGCGCCCTCTCGAAGGGCCAGCAGTCTGTGGCGGAGTCGGCGAGGGCGGCACGGAAGTGGTCCTCGGCGTCCTCGGTGTCGCTCAGCAGGGCGGTGGCCCGGTGGAGGACGGCGGCCAGCCGGGGGGACCTGTCGGGTTCCAGGCTGTGCTCGACGGCGTCGACCACTGTGCGCGCGTCGTCCGTCCGGCCGGCGCGGACCGCCGCGGCGGCCAGGTCGCCCAGGTAGTAGACGGAGGCGTGGTAGTGGACGGGAGCGGGGCGGAAGTCGCGGGTGAAGGTGGCGCGCAGCTGCTCGTAGGCGTCGGCGTGGTCCCCGGCGACGAACGCGGCCATGCCCAGGGCGTGCCGGTGCCTGACCTGGAGGCTCAGGGACCTGCGCAGGTCCACGCCCCGTACGGCTTCCATGGCCTGCGCTCGCGCGGTCGCATGGTCCCCTCGCAGCGCGCGCAGGGTGGCCTGGAGGATGCAGGAGCCCAGGGTCACGTTGTCGGCTCCCGCCTCGGTCGCCATCCAGAACGCCTCGTCCGCCGCGTCCTGGGACGCCGTCCACGAACCGCTCTCGAACAGGGCGAGGGCGAGCGCCTGGGTGACGGTCGCGTTCGTGCCCGCGCTGCCGGCGCGGCGTATGACGTCCATGGTCTGCCCGAGGAGGCGGACGGCCTGCTCGGTCTCGTCCAGGATCCAGGTCGCGCCGCCGAGCGCCGTCAGATCCCCCAAGGACTCCGGCGACATGGCGGCCAGCGCGTCCTTCAACAGCCCCATGAGCCGGGCCCGTTGGCGGTGCGGATCGATGGCCGACTGGGTCCAGGCGAGGGCGGCGGGGTCGCCGGTTTCACCGATCAGGGCGCCGATCCGGCGCAGTTCGGCCCGGTGGAAGGCCGTACCGGAGTTGTAGACGGACGTCGCGGCGGTGTGCAGGGCACCCAGCGCCAGGTCCGGTGCCGAGGTGGCGGTGGCTTCGGCGACACCGAACAGCAGGGTCAGCGCGTCATCGTGACGGAGTGTCACGCCCAGGGCCCACCCGCCCAGCAGGGAGGCCTCCGCCCGCAGCCGCGGGTTCTCGGTCAGGCCGCCGACCCGGCCGCTGAGCTCGTCGACCCATTGCGGATGGCCGGCGAACATGGCGGCCTGCGCGGCCATGAGCAGGCGCCGGGCACCCATCTCCGGTGCCGGGGTCAGCTGAGCGGCGCGTTCCAGTGCCGACGCGGCCGCCGCGTACCCGCCCCGGGCACGCGCCCGCTCGGCACTCTCCGCCAACGCGTCGGCGACCTCCGAGTCCTGACCCGTCGCCGCCGCGGCCAGATGCCAGGCGCGGCGGTCCGCTTCCCCGGTGAGAGCGGAGGCCAGGGCGAGATGGGCTCGGCGACGCTCGGCGAAGGAGGCCGAGTGATAGATGGCCGAGCGCACCAGCGGGTGGCGGAGCAGGACCTGGCCGTTCTCGATCCGCACCAGTCCGACGCGCTCCGCCGGGTCCAGCGCCTGCACGACGTCCGACGACGGAGCGGCGCGCAGGAGGTCGGACAGGTGTCCGGTGCCCGCTGCGGCGACCAGGAGAAGTGCCTCGCGCGTGGCCTCGGGCAGCCCGGGCAGGTCGGCGGCGAACAGGTTCTCCAGGCGTGCGGTCAGTGGCAGGGCGGCGCCGCCGTCCTGACCCGTGCCGGTCCGGCCCCGGGCAAGAGCTCTGGGCAGCTCGATCAGGGCCAGCGGGTTGCCGGCGGCCTGCTGGAGGATCTGGGCGCGGGCCCGGCCGCGAGGCGGGTTCGGCTGCGCATCCAGCAGCAGACCCGCCGCCGCCCTGTTCAGCGGGCCCACGGACACCTGCGGGAAGTCCCGGTCGAAGCGGGCCGGCACGGAGTCCTCGCGGGCCGCGAGCAGCATCACCACCGGTTTGCCCTCCAGGCGCCGGGCGAGGAAGCCCAGCACGTCCACCGAGCCGAGGTCCAGCCACTGGACGTCGTCCACGAGCAGGAGCAGCGGCCGGCGCGCGGCGGCGTCGCCGATGAGGGCGAGTACGCCGACGCACAGCGACAGCTGGTCGAGAGCCGCGTCGTCCGGCGCCGCCGTCAGCCCGAAGGCGCGGTCGAGGGCCTCCCGCTGCTGGGCAGGCAGTGCGTCGCCGGGAAGCAGCGGGTGCAGGAGCTGATGGACACCCGAGAGCCCTAGTCCGGCCTCGCCCTCGCTGCCGCGCACGCGCAGGATCCACAGCCCGCGTGCTCGGCCCTGCCCGGCAGTCCAGTCGACGAGGGTGCTCTTGCCCGCTCCCGGCTCCCCGGTCAGCACGAGTACCTGCGGGCCGGTGCCGTCGACCGCCCCGAGCAGTCCCTCGATGCGGGACAGCTCGGCGGTCCTGCCGAGGATGCCCGGCTCGGCGGGGTAGTCGGGACCCACGTGCACCATGGTCGTACTCCTCCAGCCGGTGATCATGACCCCGGTCATCCTGTCAGTCACGGCCAGCCGCACGCGCACATACCGTCGCACGCGCACGGGCCGCTGCCCGCACGCAAGCCGCGGCGGGGCCGCCGCCCGCGGTCCTGACGCCGGTCAGGCCGGAAACGGCGGACGACCGGTCATGTGACAGAAGCATCGCGGCCTCGTTTCCCCGATTATGAACTCGGCCAGGGAACATGCCCGCAGCCGTGGGCAGCCGAGCAGGTCCGGAGTACGTGTATGACGGTCCACCCATCCCGACCGGCGACCGGCGAGGAAGCCGACCGCCGGTCCTGCCGTACGGCGGCATCGCGTCCCCTGGGTCGTGACAGCGAGATCGAGCGGATCCTGCGGTGTGTGACGCGACAGCCCGGCAGCCCCCAGGCGCTGCTGCTCCTCGGGGAGGAGGGGATCGGTCGTACGACCTTGCTCCACCATGCCCGGGAACGGGCCATCGGCGACGGCATGCTCGTCCTGTCGGCGCAGGGCTGGGCCGAGGACCGTTGCCGCGCCCGCGCCTGCCTGCAGCAACTGCTGGCGCCGGTCCTGGACGAGTTGCCCGGCCTGCCCGCCGTGCACGGACAGGTGTTGGGCGCCGTCATGAACCCCGCCTCCCACGACGGCGGGCCGGACGAAGGGCCGGACGACGGACAGGTGCAGGCCGCATTGCTGGCGTTGCTGGACCGGCTCGCCACATTCCGGCCGGTACTGGTGTGCGTGGACGACATCCACGCCTGCGACCGCGCCTTCGTCGACGCGCTCTGCGCGGGGATCCGGCTCCTGGCCGGTCGCCCGGTCAGGCTGCTGCTCACCGTGCGCGGCGACGCGCCCCCGCCCGGCCTGCCCCCCGGTATGGAGACGCTGCACCTGGGCCCGCTGAGCGTGCTCTCGGCCGCGGCGCTGCTGGACCGGCAGCCGACGGCGCCCACCGCCCGGTGCAGGCTGGAGATCCTGGAGGAAGCCGAAGGAAACCCCTCGGCCCTGGTCGAACTGAGCCGCCGTGTGCCCATGGACTCCCGAGCGGGGGGCGGCGACGGCGTGCCGGCGCGTCCTCCCCTGACGGCTCACGCCTTCGCGGCACGATTCGACGCGCTGCCTCCCGAGACAGGACGGGCCCTGCTGTACGCCGCGGCGGCCGTGCCTGGGGAGAGCGTCGCCACCCTCATGGCGGCCCTGGACACCGACGATCTCGCGGTGTGGGCCCCGGCGGAGGCGGCCGGTCTGGTCTCGCTCATCGAGGACCGCCTCGTCTTCCGACATCCGCTGGCGCGGTCGGCCGTGTTCTCGCGGCATCCGGCGGGCGAGCGGCAGCAAGCCCACGTGGACCTCGCCGAGGCCGTCACGCAGCCGGAGAACAGAGCACGCCACTTGGCCAATGCCACCGTGCGAACCAGCGAGTCCGTGGCCGCCGCGCTCGAGGACTCCGCGTGGCGGCACGGGGACGTCGTGGGCACCGCGCGGGCCCTGGAGCAGGCGGCCCGGCTCAGCCCACGGCCGCGGGCACGCGCACGCCGGCTGGCCGAAGCAGTGGTGGCGGCGCATGCGGTGGGGGATCCCGGCTGGGTCAGGGACCTGTACGGCCGGTTCGTCCAGGACCCGGGGGATCCGGAACTCGCCTGCGCGGCGGCCGGCGCCCTGGCCTCGACGCTGTCTCTGGAGTCCGCCCAGCGGGAGGCCTTCGATCTCCTGGTCGACGCCTCGGAGCAGTTTCCGGTGGTGGGCCCGTCCGTCGCGCTCGCGCTGACGGCGGTGGCGGCGGGCATTGCCGTCCAGTCCGGTCTGCCGGAACACCGGGCCGGCCTGTCCACACTGCTCGACCGTGCCCGGGAGGCCGACGGTGCCCAGGAGGCCAGGGGCGCCCGGGAGGCCAGGGGTGCCCGGGAGGCCGGCCGCGGCCGGGGAGCCGACCCGGTCCGGGAGGCCGAAACCGGCCGGCCCCGTCCTCTCGTGACCGAGCCGCAGAGCCACCTGGACCGGCCGGAAACGCAGCAGGCACTGGACGCGCTGGTCAGCGCGGTGGTCCGGCCGCAGTCCGCGACAGGCTCGCCGAAGAGCCTCGTTCGTGCGTACGGTGTACCGCTGGACGGCCTGGAGACGCCGGCCTGCCGCATGGCAGCGCTCTCGGCGGCCTACCTCGCGGACGAGGCGGACGTGTGTCTGGGACAGTTCCGCGAGAGCGACGCCCAGCTCCGGACCGCCCGTGCCTTCGGCATCCGCGGCTGGACCGTCCTCGCCCTTGTCGACACCCTCGTGAGCATCGGGTGGTTCACCGAGGCCGAGGACCTGGTCCGGGAGGCCACGGCCGAGGCCGCGGTGCTGCGCCTGCCACGCCTCCAGGCGGATCTTCAGGCACAGGCCCTGGCCCTGCAGGCGCTGCGCGGAACCGTCCCGCCGGAGCCCTGGCTCACCCCGCCGATCTGGCGCGTCGTCTGCCTGGACGAGAACCGGGCCACCCACGCACGCCTGCTGCGCGCTCAAGGACTCGCCTGCATCGCGCTCGGGGACTGGGACGGCGCCTGGCGGCAGCTGCGTGAGCTGTTCACCGTCGACGGTTCACCGTTGCACCCCGTCCTGTCGCCCCGGAGCATCGCCGAACTCGCGGTCGCGGCCCAACGCACCGGCCGCACGGCCGACGTCGTGCCGATCCTCGCGAGGGCCCGGGCGGAGCAGGGGGACCGCCCGAGCACCAGGATGACGCTGCTCCTGCACCATGCCACCGCCCTGATCGACCCGGACGAGGACGCCGAGCAGCACTTCCACCTCGCCCTGGTCAACCACGAGGCGGACCGGTGGCCGTGGGAACGCGCCCACGTCCGCCTCAACTACGGCATCTGGCTGCGGCGCGGCCGCCGGACACGCGAGGCGCGTCAGCAGCTGACCACCGCGCGGGAAACCGCCGAACGCCTCGGCGCGGGCGCCCTCGCCACGGCCGCCGCCCGCGAACTGCGCGCCAGCGGAGCGGCACCCACCCCCGACACCTCCGGCCTGCTGGAGCAATTGACGGCACAGCAACGGCAGATCGTCCTGATGGCCGCGAGCGGCCTTTCGAATCGTGAGATCGGTGAACAGCTCTTCCTCTCGCCGCGTACCGTGGGCTCCCACCTGTACAACGTCTACCCGAAGCTCGGCATCAGCCGCCGCCAGCAACTGCGTGACCTCCTCCAGGACAGGTGAGGCGGGGACCGGCCGGTTCCGTACGAACCCGCCGACGAGGGGCGCCGCCCAGCCAGAGGAGAGTGCGTGATGGGGAGAACCCCCGGGGGCCGGTCGGGCGGTGACTCCCGCGCGGCCGTCGTCCTCGACCCCGTGGTGCGGCGGCTCGTCACCGCGTCCGCCGCGCCCCCGTCCCTCGACGACCTCGGCCCCGACACGGCGCGGCAGGCGCTCCGGGAGGCCCAGGTCGACCGGTTCGGGGACTTCGACGTGGACGCGGTCTACCGCGTGGCATCGGTCGGCCCGTCCGGGCTGCTCGGATTCTGGACCGTCCGCCCGGCCGGCGCGACCGGCCCGCTGCCGACCCTCCTGTACGTGCACGGCGGCCGGTGGACACTGGGCGATGCGCAGACCCATGCCCGCCTCATCAGCGAAGTCGTCAGGGGCGCGCAGGTGTGCGCCGTCGTCCCCGAGTACAGCCGCACCCCGGAGGTCCGCTACCCCGTGGCGCTGGAGGAGTGTTACGAGCTGCTCGTCCGGGCGGTCTCCCGAGCCGACGAACTCGGCCTGGACGCACGCCGGGTGGCCGTGGCGGGCGACTGTGCCGGTGCCACGCTGGCCGCCGCCGTGACCATGCTGGCGAAGTCCCGGGGCGGGCCGCGGCTCAGCGCACAGCTGCTCTACTACCCGCTCACCGACTCCCGCTGCGACAGCCCCTCGCAACGGCAGTTCGCCACCGGATACCTGCTCACCCGCCGTGCCCTGCGCACGTACTGGGCGCGCTACGTAACGGACGCGGCCCTGCACGACGAGCCCACCGCGTCCCCGCTGCGGGCACGCACTGAGGACCTGGTGGGGCTGCCGCCGACGCTGATCGTCACCGCGGAGGCCGACGTGGCCCGGGACGAGGGCGAGCAGTACGCGCGGAATCTGTGCGAAGCCGGGGTCGAGGCGTCCGCCGTACGGTTCCTCGGCACGGTCCACGACTTCGTGGCCCTGCATGCCCTGCACGACAGCCCGCCCACTCGGGCAGCTCTCGTGACCGGTTGCGCCTTTCTGGGTGCCCGATTGCACTGAGGGCGTGCGGAACGGGCCGGTGACCAGTCGACCGACCGATGCGTGGCTTCGTGCCTCGACCGCATGCTCACCACATGCCAACCGTGATCGACCCCCACGGGGAGAGAAGCTGGTGGACGGCTTCCTGCACGAGTCCGCGAGCCCAGGTGCTGAGCACCCGTTCGGTTCCGGCGCGCGAGAGCCTGGACTTCTGGCACGACGCCGTGCTCGCGACCCTGGTCGGGATGGAGATCGCCACCGACGGCCGTACCTATGACGCGGCCATGCGCACCGATCACCTCGGCGACCTGCGGATCATCACGGTGGAATGCGATCCGGGCCGGGTCCACCGCTCACCGCGCTTCATCGCCCGCGGCGACGGGCGGGACATCTTCGTGGCGCTCCAGAGCACCGGCCGGGCCCAGGTCGAACAGGACGGCCGCACCACCGAGCTGCGGGCCGGTGACATCGGGTTCTTCGAGACCGTCCGGCCCTTCCGCACCACCTTCCCCGAGCGCTTCCGGTTGAAGATCTTCGCGGTCCCGCGGGACCTGCTCGGGCCGTCGGAGGCAGATCTGAGTCGACTCACCGCGCAGGCCGTGCGTCCGAGCGGTGGTCTGACCGCCCTGCTCGCCCCGCTGCTGGAGCGGCTGGCGGACACCTCCGAGGCGTACGCGACACCGGTGGCGGAGCGGCTGGCCGAGGGCGTCATCGGCCTCATGGCGGCCACGGCCGTGGATCAACTGGGCGAGGATCTCGCCGTACTGCCCGGTGCCGACCGGGTCCTGCTGCTGCGGATCAAGGCCTTCATCCGCTGGCACCTGGCGGATTCCGGTCTGACCCCCCGGGCCGTCGCCGACGCCCACGGCATCTCCGTCCGCTATCTGCATCGCTTGTTCGAGGCCGAGGACACCACCGTGTGCCAGTGGATCCGGGAACTGCGCCTGCACGAGTGCCGCAGGGACCTCGCCGTACAGGCACCGGGATCCGTCAGCCTGGGACAGGTCGCGCGACGCTGGGGTTTCAGCAGTCCCGCCCGGTTCAGCAGGGCCTTCCGCAGTTCGTTCGGCCTGTCTCCCACCGACTGGCTCGACCGGCAGCGTGCGAATCGCGTGATGGGAGAAGTACTGTGCTGACCGCATCGCTGACCACCCCCGGCCAGGGGATTTCCTTCTCCACCCGGGGACTTGCCCCCAGGGACCGTGTCGCCGCCTGGGGACGCGTGCTGTCGCAGGTCTTCGTGGGTCTGGAGGTCGCCGTTGAGGGCGGCCGCCCGTGGGCGGGAGAGCTGACCGCAGAGCGTCTGGGCGCACTCCAGGTCGCCACCGAGGAGTTCGGGCCGGGAACGATCCTACGCAGCGCCCGCACGGTGGCCGAGGCCCCCAGCACCCACATCCTGGTGCGTCTGCAACTGGACGGCACCGCACTGCTCCTTCAGGACGGCCGCACCGCCGAACTCCGGCCCGGCCGGCTGGCGTTCCATGACGCCCGGCGCCCGTACCGGATCGTGCTGCCCCAGTGGCAGCGGGCCCGGGTCCTCATGCTGCCCCGCGCCCTGCTCCGGTTGGAGGAAGGGCAGCTGTCCGCGCTGACGGCGACCGTGGTGGACGACACCGGGGACGGGGCGGCGGCGCTGCTGATGCCGCTGCTGCGCGGGCTCGTCGACGAGGTCATCCGGGCGGACTCGACCCGACGCGACGACCTCGCCCGCATCGCGGCGGAGATCCTGGCCACCCTGGCCCTGGAGCAGGTCAGCAGTCGGTCCGCGCCGGCGCTGTGGGAGAGGATCACCGCATCCGTCCAGGTCCGGCTGCAGGATCCCGGACTCACCCCCCAGGCCATCGCCGATCAGCACAGCATCTCCCTGCGCTATCTGCACCGGATCTTCCAGCTCCAGGGCACCACGGTCAACGCCTGGGTGCGCACCCGACGGCTCGAGGCGGCGCGTGAGGAGCTGGCCCACGCCGGCGCGGCCCACCGTTCGATCGCGGCGGTGGCCGCCCGCTGGGGTTTCACCAACCCCTCCCACTTCAGCCGGACGTTCCGCGAGACGTACGGGATGTCGCCGGTGCAGTGGCGCGGTGTGCACCTGGGGACCTGACGTCCGGTCGGCACTGTTCCCGGAAGGGCAAGAGCCGGGGCGCTGTCTGCATGATCGCTCCCGCGCTCGGTGCCTAGCTTTCGATGTGTACGGCTCCGGCGGAAAGGAACGGGAATGAAGCGCAGAGCGATGGCATGGGTGGTGCCTGCTGTCATGGTGGCACTGAGCGTGCTGGGATCCGGGGCGCCGTCCTCGGCTCGGGACGGGGCGGCCGCCGTGCCGGCCTCGACCACGGCGGTGGGCCCCCAGTACGACACCACGCACGTCTATGTCACCCCCGGCAAGGTGGACGCGTTCGTCGCCAGCTGGGGCACGACCTTCGGCGGGACCCACACGGCCAAGGTCCTCACGACCGTCACGCCGACGCCCAGCAGGACCGAGTCGGAACTGGTGATGTCGCCCGTCGGCACCCTGTCCGTCTTCGACTTCCGGACGCCCGCTCCGTACCCGTTCGGAGCCGAGCGGACGGGCTGGCTCATGAGCGACTTCGACAAGGGTGTCCGACAGGCCCGGCAGAGCGGCGCACAGCTGGTCGTGGCGCCCTTCGACGACCCGATCGGGCGGGACGCGATCGTCCAGTTCCCGGGCGGCGTCAACGCCCAGCTGTACTGGCACACCACGGCGCCGTCGTACAAGCCCCTTCAATCCGTGCCGGACAACCGCGTCTACCTGACGCCCGACTCGGTGGACGGGTTCCTCGGCTCCTACCTGCGGTTCACCGGGGGCCGCGTCGTCTCGGACCGCCGGGCGGCGGACGGCGGCGACATCGGTCTGCCCCAGGAGACATATCGCCGTATCGTCATCCGCTCCGGGTTCGGCAACACCGTCGTGAGCGTCACCGACGGCCATCTTCCCTACCCGTTCGGGCGGGAGACCACGGGCTACGCGGTGCGGGATCTCGCCGTGACGTTGCGCAAGGCCGAGGCGGCGGGCGCGCGGGTGCTGTGGGGTCCGTACACCGCCCGGGGCCGCTCCGACGCCATGGTGCGGTTCCCCGGCGGGTATGTGGCCGAACTGCACCAGGACAGTGATCACAGGTGACCGACGAGGCGATGGGGGACGACGTCTACCAGCCGGACGGGTCCGAGGTGCAGGACGACGCCGGCTTGCTGGACGCCTCGGACACCCTCGACCACCGGGCTGGTGTCGAGCCCCTGGACGAGGGCTACTCGCCCCCGGAACGGCCCTGGGCCGTGGAGCACACGGGAGTCACGGCGTCCGAGCGGTGGCGTGGAGAGAGCCTGGAGGAGCGCCTCGCCGAGGAGGTTCCCGACATCGGTGTCCCCGAGGGCGACGGTATCGGCGACACCTGGGGGATGGCCGGTGAGCCCGTCGACCTGGAGGTCGGCGACGAGCGCGCCGGACGCCTGGTCGCGCCGGACGAGGGCAGCCACGAGAACACCGAGTCCGACCTGTTCGCATCCGACATCGGCCCGGACGGCGCCGGCGCGTCGGCGGAGGAGGCTGCGATGCATGTGATTCCCGATTCCGAGACCTACTGATGCCTCAAAAGGAGGAGCGTAGTATGAACGCCGAAGAGTCGAATCCAGCCGACCGTCACCCGCATATCCGGAACATCGTGGAAAAGGTGACCGAGCATCATCGTCGCGTTCAGGAAGAACACGAGGAGTCCGCGTTCGAGAACGCGATCGACGGGGCGGCCTTCGACCTGGCGACCGATATAGCGCATCCCACGGCCGGCCAGGCCGAATTCGGTTATGAGGTCGATACGGATCTCGGCGTGGAGCCGCGCTGACCTACCGGCTCAGCTGTTCCAGTCGGCGAGAAATTCCAGCAGTTCCGCGTTCACGACGTCGGGGCGTTCCTCCTGGCACAGGTGCCCGCACCGGGGGATGGGCACGCCCCGCACGTTCCGCGCCAGCCCCTTCCAGACCTCCAGGACGTCGTAGGACTGCCCGACGGCGCTGAACTCCTCGCCCCACATGGTCAGAATTGGGCGGTCGATGAGCCGGTCGGCGTCCTCGGTGTCCTGCGCGACATCCTGGGACGCCGCCCGGTAGTCCATGCAGGAACCGCGTATCGCCCACGGCTGCTGATAGGCGCGCACATAGACCGCGATCTCCTCGGGCGTCAGCATGCCGGGGTCGTACGACCAGCTCCGGTAGAAGTGGGTGAACCAGACCTCCTCACGGCCGGCGATCAGCGCCTCGGGAAGGTCGGGGACGCCGAGGAAGATGAAGAACCAGTACCCCTGCCGGGCGAGCCGCACGTCGTAGGTCTCGGCGATGATCCGGGTGGGGATGTTGTCCAGGGCCGCGAACCGGTCGATCCGGTCGGGGTGGTCCTTGGCGAACCGGGTGCCCACGCGTGCGCCGCGGTCGTGGCCGATCAGCGCGATACGCCGATGGCCGAGGTGGTCCATCAACGCGACGACGTCCTGGGCCATGGTCCGCTTGTCGTATCCGCAGGCGGGTTTGTCCGTGTCGCCGTAGCCGCGCAGACCCGGCGCGATCACGGTGAACCGCTCGGCGAGCACCGGTATCTGCTTGCGCCACCCGTACCAGGTCTCGGGGAAGCCGTGCAACAGGTAGACCGGCGGTCCCTGCCCGGCGCTCACCCAGTGCTGCCTGATGCCGTTGAGTTCGGCGGTGTGGTGGGTGATGCCGGCGACTTCTGCTGTCATGATTTCTCACTCGGGAGGTCGGATTCTCCTGCCGTTCATTGATTCGCGGAAAACCTGTCGACCCCCGCTGGTGCCGCTTTTCTCGGAATGCACCGGATGTGTTCCCGTAGTGCACTGGTCCGCGCCGGACACTTCTCGTCTGCATAAACTCCGATGGCAACCAGCCGCTGCCGTGGGCCGGTGTCATTCCTGAATCATGACGGAGATTTCTATGGCACTGCTCGATCCGGAACCGGGAAAGCTGCGACCGCACGCCACCGGTGGCCCGGCCGACGACCGGGTCATGGACGACCGGGCGTCCGGAACACCCGATGCCCTGCAGAAGGATCTCGTCCGACTGCTGGGGGAGCGCAAGGTGCTGCACTCGGTGTCCGACCTCGTGAAGTACGCCTCGGACGCCAGCCCTTACCGCTTCGTGCCCATGGTGGTGGTGATCGCCGAGAGCATCGAGGACGTGGCCGCGGTGCTGCGCTATGCCCGCGACAACCGGCGGGAGGTCGTCTTTCGGGCGGCCGGAACCTCCTTGAACGGGCAGGCCCAGGGCAAGGACATCCTGGTCGACGTGCGCCGCCACTGGACCGGCGTCGACGTGCTCGGCGACGGCACCGAGGTGCGGATCGGCCCCGGCACGACCGTGGGACGCGTCAATGTGACGCTGGCTCGCCACGGC
Source organism: Streptomyces sp. NPDC001153 (assembly GCF_053598315.1). Classification (NCBI taxonomy): domain Bacteria; kingdom Bacillati; phylum Actinomycetota; class Actinomycetes; order Kitasatosporales; family Streptomycetaceae; genus Streptomyces; species Streptomyces sp. NPDC001153. Next base: position 14,603 of record NZ_JBSFJZ010000052.1, on the reverse strand, counting down.
CGTCTGATGGGCCCCGACCCGGTGAGTTCCAGCGCGTGCACCGTCGGCGGGGTCGTCGCCAACAACGCCTCCGGCATGACCGCCGGCGTCACCCGCAACTCCTATTGTCTGCTGTCCTCCCTCACCGTCGTCCTGCCGTCGGGCACGGTGGTGGACACCGCGACCCCGGACGCCGACGCGGCACTGCGCACGGCCGAGCCCGAGCTGTGCGAGGGTTTGCTGGCGCTGAAGGCGGAGATCGAGGACGACCGTGAACTCACCGCCCGGATCCGCGCGAAGTACGAGCTGAAGAACACCAACGGCTACCGCCTCGACGCCTTCCTGGATGGAGCCGGCCCGGCGGAGGTCCTGCGCGGACTGGTGGTGGGCTCCCAGGGCACCCTCGGGTTCATCGCCGAGATGGTGTTCCGGACGGTCTCCCTGGACCGGCTCACCCACACCGCGCTGCTGTTCTTCCCTCGGCTCACCGACGCCGCCGCGGCGGTACCGCTGTTCAACGACGCCGGGGCCCGGGCGGTCGAGCTGATGGACGGAAACACCCTGCGGGCCTGCGCGAGCGTCGACGGCGTTCCCGCCGACTGGGCCGGGATTCCCCCGGAGACCGCTGCTCTGCTGGTGGAGTTCCGCGCTCCGGACGATCGAGGGCATCGGCGAACTGCGCCAGCGATTCACCGGCTGAGCACACACATCGAGTCCTCGCATCGGAAAGGAACTTCACCATGCCCGGAACCAGACAAGGGGCGCGGACAGTCCTGCTGACCACGGCCGTGGCGGCGGCCCTCACCGTCACCCTCACCGGCACTGCGGGCGCCGCCTCCGGCCCGCCGTCGGTCGTACGCTTCGTCGCGCATCTGAACATCACCGACGGGCAGCGGCCGGAGAACATAGCCCTGGAGCCCGGCGGCGCCGCGGACGTCACCTTCGCCTACTCCCGCCAGATCGCCCGCATCACCCCCGACGGCCGGGCGCACATCCTGGCGACCCTGCCGGCACCCCCGGCCGGGTCCGTCACCCCCGCTCTGACCTCACCGTTCCTCGGCGGCATCGTCCGCACCCACGACGGGACGCTGTACTTCCTGTACGCCACGGGCACCGACCTGACCGGTGTGTGGCGCCTGCGCCCCGGAGGCACCCCGCAGCACATCGCCGCACTTCCGTCCGACAGCCTGCCCAACGGCCTGGCCCTCGACCGGCACAGCGGCCTGCTGTACGTCGCCGACTCGGTCCTCGGCACCGTCTGGCGGGTGCCGGTCGCCGGTGGCACGCCCACCCGGTGGGCCGCCGCCCCCGAGCTGCGGCCCGCCGGATTCCTGGGAGCCAACGGCATCAAGATCCACAACGGGGCGGTCTGGGTGTCCAACCTGGACAAGGGCACCGTGCTGCGCATCCCGCTCACCTGCCACGGCGGCGCCGGGCCCGTCGAGACCCGGGCCACCACACTGGTCGACATCGACGACTTCGACTTCACCGGCGTCGGCGACACCCTGCTCGCGGCGATCAACAAGGACAACGTGGTCGCCCTGGTCAGGCCCGACGGCAGCCACAGCATCGTGCTGACCGCCGCCGACGGCCTGGAGAACCCGACCTCGCTCGCCGTACGGGGCCGGACGGCGTACATCGCCAGCGGTGCCTATTTCACGAACAGCGACCCCAACGTCCTCGCGGTCCACGTCGAGCACGGCAAGTAGCGGAAGAGAGCTGACCGATGACTGATCAGACATCTGCCAATTCCACCGATTTCGACCCCGACGACTTCCTCGTCGTACCGGCCCGGACCTTCGAGGACCTGCGCGTCGGCGAGGTCTTCCGGGCGCCCAGCCGGACTCTGACCGACGCCCATGCCGCGGCGTTCCAGACGGTCTCCGCGGACAACCACCCGGTGCACTACGACGCCGAGTGGGCCCGCCACCGCGGCCACCCCGCGCCCGTGGTGCACGGTCTTCAGGTGCTGGCCTTCACCGCGCCCGGCGCCACCTTGTTCCCGCACTTCATCGGCGAGGTGTTCATCAGCTTCCTCGAGCTGTCCTGCACCTTCCTGGCGGAGGTGCACTCCGGGGACACCCTGTACCCCGCCCTCACCGTCACCGCGCTGGAGCCCCGGGGCGACACCGGCGTCGTCTTCACGGCCGCCACCATCCACAACCAGCGCGGCGAACTCGTGCTGTCGGGACAGCACAAGTACCTGCTCCGCCGCACGGCATGACCACCCCGTACCCGCACCCTCCGGAAGGAACGTCCATGACCACGTCCACACCCACCGTCGTCCTGGTGCATGGCGCTTTCGCCGACGCCTCCAGCTTCGCGCGTGTCATCCCCGAACTGCTGGCCGACGGAATCCAGGTGCTCGCCCCGGCCATCCCCAACCGCAGTCTCCTCGGTGATGCCGCCCACATCGCCTCGATCGTCCGCCGGATCCCCGGTCCCGTCGTTCTCGTGGGGCACTCCTACGGCGGTGCCGTCATCACCGTGGCCGGCGCCGAGGACAACGTCCAGGCCCTGGTGTACCTGGCCGGATACGCGCTGGAGGAGGGGGAGAGCCTGGGCGAGCTGCAGGGCCGGTTCCCCGACTCCGACCTGGCCTCGGCGCTCGTCTTCACGCCCTTCCCGGTCGAGGGTGCGGACGAGCCCGGCACCGATGTGACGGTGGACATCGACAAGTTCCCCGCCATCTTCGCCGCCGACGTGGACCCCGGCCTCGCCCGGACGCTCGCCGTCTCCCAGCGGCCCCTGGCCGGTGCGGCCTTCGCCGAGGCGGCCCCGGTTGCGGCCTGGAAGACCAAGCCGTCCTGGGGTCTGGTGTCGTCCTCGGACCACACCATCAACCCCGACGTCGAGCGCTTCGGCTACCAGCGGGCCGGCATGACCATCGTCGAGGTCGACTCCTCGCACCTCGTCATGCTCGCGCACCCCAAGGAGGTCGCGGACCTGATCCGCGAGGCCGTCCGGAGCCTTAGCGCCTGATCCGCAACCACCCCGTCGATCCTCTCACTTCAGCAGGAGAAACCCATGAGATCCCTCCCTCGCCCGAGAACGAGACGGGCGCGCGCCCTCGCCGCGTCCTGCGTCGTGGCCGCTGCCGCCACGGTGTTCGCCGCCACCTCGCAGGTGACCGCCGCACCCGCGGCCGCGGCCCCGGAGCCGGACGGCGGTGCGAAGCCCGCCATCGTGCTGGTGCACGGCGCCTGGGCGGACGCATCGAGCTGGAACGCCGTCATCGCCCGCCTGCAGCACGCCGGTTACACCGTCTACGCCCCGCCGAACCCGCTGCGCGAGGTCTCCTACGACGCCCAGACCCTGGCCTCGTTCGTGGCGACCATCCCCGGCCCGGTGGTCCTGGTCGGCCACTCCTACGGCGGCATGGTCATCAGCAACGCGGCCGCGAAGAGCGCCAACGTGTAGGCGCTCGTGTACGACGACGCGTACATCCCCGACCAGGGTGAGACCGTGTTCCAGATCAACGGGGCCCGGCCCGGCTCGTGCGTCACGGCCGAACCGTCGACGTTCCTGAACCTGGTTCCGTACCCCGGAGGACCGTCCGGCGACGTCGACGCCTACCTCAAGTGGGCCCCGAACGGCGCCTACAAGGGTTTCCAGGACTGCTTCGCCAACGGTGTTCCCGCCGCGCGGGCGCGGCTCCTCGCGGCGGGGCAGCGGCCCTTCGCGGTCAGCGCCGGGTCGGAGCCCTCCGGTGCTCCCGCGTGGAAGTCCCTTCCCTCCTGGGCCGTCGTCGGCACCGAGGACCACGTCATCCCCCCGGCCGAACAGCGGGCGATGGCCGAGCGCGCGGACGCCCACATGACCGAGGTGCCAGCGGGCCATCTGTCCCTGATCACGTGCCCCGACGTGGTCACCCGCGTGATCACCGCGGCGGCCGAGGCAGTCCGCTGACCAGCACTCCCGACCGTGCCCTTATCCGACGGCTCCGCTGGTGATCCCGGCGGCGATGCGGCGCTGAGCGAGGACGAGCAGCACCGCCGCCGGGACGCAGGCCAGCACAGCGGTGGCCATGACGGCGTTCCACCGGTCCATGTGGGCGCCGACGTACTCGTAGATGCCGAGCGTCACCGGCCGGACCGAGTCCGTGGTGTTCAGGGTGAGGGCGAAGAGGAAGTCGCTCCAGGCGAAGAGGAAGGTGAAGACGCCGGCGGTGATCAGAGCGTTGGTGCTCAGCGGGAGCACCACGGAGCGGAAGACGCGCAGCCTTCCGGCACCGTCCACACGAGCGGCCTCGATGATCTCCCTGGGGAGGGCCCGCATGAACGCGTGCAGAACCAGGATCGCGAAGGGCACCCCGGCGGTCGAGTCGGCGAGGATCAGCCCGAAGTAGGAGTTCAGGAGCCCCAGTTCGTTGTAGGCGCCGTAGAGGGCGTTCGCCACGACGATGCCGGGAACCGCCTGGGTGACCAGGACACCGAAGAGCACGGCGGTGGTTCCCCGGAGGCGGAACTGGGCCAGGGCATGGGCCGCCGGAGCGGCGAGTGCGAGGCTCAGCACCGCACTGCCGAGAGCCACGACGAGGCTGGTGACGAGGTTGTGCCTCTGCTCGCGCAGCGCGGTGGCGTAGCCGCTGAAGTCCGGGTGGACGGGAAACCAGCCGGCCCGCAGGACATTGTTCGCCGGCTGCAGGGAGACGTTCACCATCCAGTACACCGGGAACAGCATCAGCGCGAGCAGGACGATGCCGACGAGCGTGGACGTCCGGCCCCGGGCGGGTGCGCGCTTCACGGGCTCCCCTCCCCTTCAGGCGTTCAGGGCGCGGCGGTTGGCGCGCAGGTGGACGAGGGCGAAGGCGAGCGAGAGGACGACCAGGACATTGCCGAGGGCGGCGCCGCGCCCGAACTCGAACTGCCGGAAGGACAGTTCGTAGGACCTGGTGGCGAGGGTCTCGGTGGCTTCGGCCGGACCCCCGCCCGTCACGACGAGGATGATGTCCAGCACCTTGACCGTGTAGACCAGGCCCAGCACCAGGACGACGCCGGCCACGGGTCGTAGCAGCGGCCAGGTGATGTGGCGGAACGACGCGAGCCGACCGGCCCCGTCCAGCCGCGCCGCCTCGTACAGCTGGACCGGGATGTCCTGCAGCCCGCCGTACAGGATCGTGGCGTTGAAGGGGATGCCCACCCACACGTTGACGAGGATCACCGACACTGGCGCCTGTGACGTGCCGGTCAGCCAGGGGATGCCGGCTGACAGCAGGTGCAGGTCGCGCAGCGCGTGGTTCACGACTCCCGTGTCGGCGTCGAGCATCCATCTCCAGGCCGTTCCAGAGACGACCAGCGGCAGCAGCCAGGGCAGCAGCAGGAGCGAGCGCAGCACGCCGCCGAGCGGGAACCGGCGGTGGAAGAACAGGGCGACGGCCAGCCCGAGCACGAACTGCCCGGCGAGCGAACCGACGGTGAACAAGGCCGTGGTCAGCAGGAGCTTCGGGAACTGGTCCGACGACACGATGTCCGCGTAATTCCGCAGCCCCACGAACGGCGCGGCACCGGTGTAGAACGTCGTGATCGTGTACCGCTGGAAGCTCATCGCGAAGTTCTTGGCGATCGGGTAGACGAAGAACAGCAGCAGGTAGGCCAGGGCGGGAACGAGGAACCCCCACCGGGCGAGCCGGTCAGGAAGCGGTCGCGATCCGCTGCGCATGCCCGAGTGCTTCCCGTGGTGTCTGCTCGCCCGTCAGCGCGGCCTGGACAGCCGTGTAGATTCCGGTTGCCGCCTTGGGCCACCTGACGCCGAGTTCGCCGGTACGGGCGCGGGCCCGTTCGACGCTCTTGACGAAGGCCGCCATCGACGGGACCTGCTCGGCATAGCGGGACGCCACCGCCGAGCGGGAGGGCACGGTGAAGTTCTGCTTCGCCAGGGCGAGCATGTGGGCGGAGTCGTTCACACAGGCGAGGACCTGGGCCGCCTTGGCCTGCCGGGCGTTCGAAGCGTTCTGTGGGACGGTCCACACCTCGCCGCCGAGCGGGGTGACCAGGGTCTGCCCCGGCCGACGGACGGGGATGGGGGCGACTCCCCAGTGCAGGTCCTTGATCTTGTTCATCTCGGACACCCGCCAGGGCCCGTTGACCATCATGGCCGTACGCCCGGCGACGAACTGGTCGTGCACATCGCCCTGTGTCCAGTTCAGTACCGACTTCGACATGGATCCGCTCCTGACCAGGTCGACCCAGAGCTGGAGTGCCTGCGCGGCCTGCGGGGTGTCCAGATGCCTCTCGTCGCCGCCGTTGGACCACAGGAAGGGCAGGAACTGCCAGGTGTCCTCGAAGGTGGCGTTCGCGTCCACCGCCATGCCGTAGCGCCCCGGGCGGGTCAGCCTGGCCGCCGCCGCCTTCAGCTCGTCCCAGGTCCGCGGCACGGAGACACCGGCCTTGGACAGCAAGTCCTTGTTGTAGAAGAGGGCGATGGTGCTGACCGTGGGCGCCAGTCCGTACACCTTGCCCCGGTAGGTGCCCGCCGACAGGATGCCCTCGGCGAACCCGCCGGATCCGATGCCGTACCGGTCCAGCGGGGTCAGGGCGCCGGTCTGCGCGATCTGCTGCAGGTCGGGGTTGTCCAGCATCAACAGGTCGGGAAGGGTCCGCGACGACGCCAGTTGCAGCACCTTCGGGACCAGAGACGCGCCCGGGACGCTGCGGTGCTCGACCGTGACGCCGGCGGTCTTGCCACAGGCGTCGAGCCGCTCGCTCCACTGGGCGTGTTCGGTCGCGTCGGTGTAGTAGTCGAGAGCGGTGATGGAGGTGACCTTGCCCGCGGCGGACGTGGGCCCGGAACCGCCCGCGCATCCGGAGGCGGTCAGGACGAGGGCTGCGGCCGTGAGGAGGGCGGATATGCGCTGCGCCGAAGGTCCGGCCGCTTTGATCATGGTGATGCCTTCCGAGTGACGAGCGGGGATGCTATCTCATATGCCTGCTCAGAAGGGGTGTCGAGGCCCGTGGCAGGAGCCGGGCCCCATGCATGTCCGCACGGCCTCGCGGATCATCGCCGCCACGGCATCGGGCCGGGAGAGCGGCACGGCGTGCGAGGCGTCCAGTAAGCGGGCGGTGGCCGCCATGCGCAGCGCCATGAACCGCTGAGCGGTGGGGTCGAGCATGCGGTCGGCGGTGGCGACGGCGTACCAGGACGGTGTGGCCGCCCAGGCGGGCGGGCCCGATCTGCCGGTCAACGCGCACCGGGCGATGGGGCGTTGTGTCACGGACAGCACACTGGTGACGTGCGGGGACAGATCAGCGGCATACGCGTGAGGAAAACGTTCCCTGCGGATGTACAACTCGCTGTCCGCGTCGGCGGGACACGGCGCGGGTACGGTGGCGCTGAAGAGCGCGTCCGCGCCTGGTGCAGGCGAGAAGCGGCTCGTGATGTCGAGGAGGCACTCTCCGGCGTCGAGGCCGAACGCGGCGACGTAGCACAAGGCGACGACGTTGTCGGCGTCGGTGGCGGCATCGGTGATGACGGCGCCGCCGTAGCCGTGGCCGACCAGCACGACCGGGACGTCGATCCGGCGCAGCACGCTCCTGAGGGAGGCGGCGTCGTACGCCAGGCCGCGCAGCGGGTTCGCCGGGGCGCGCACCGTCAGACCGTCGGCGTGAAGGAGCCCGATGACCCCCGCCCAGCACGAGGCGTCGGTGAACGCTCCGTGCACGAGGACGACGGTGGGCGGTGCAGGGGTGTCTCCGTGCACGTCGGCGACCTCCGACCGGGGTGGGCTTCCCAGCCAACCGCACCCGGCTCGCCCCGGCATCGCGTGAACGTACCAACCGTGCGCTCAGCCGTCGGGCAGCGACCGGACCAGATTGGCCAGCTGCACCCGCGAGTTGACCGACAACTTGCGGAAGGCCGAGGTCAGGTGCGTGTTGACGGTGTGCGGAGAGACCACGAGCAGCTCTGCGGCGGACCGGTTGGTGTGGCCCTCGGCGATGAGGCGCGCGACCTTCTTCTCCGAGGCCGTGAGGGCCTCCCAGCCCTGGACGGGACGCGGCCCGCTCGCCGCGCGGCGGCCGTCGCTCCCCGCCCCCTTCAGCTCGCGCTCCACGCGTGCCGCCGCGGCGTGCGCGCCCGACGCGGTGAACGTGCCATGGGCCTGGGTCAGGGCGGCCACCGCCCGGGTCCGGTCGCCCGCCGCCAGCAGCGCTTGCCCGAAGTCGGCGCAGGCCGAGGCGTGGACCAGCGGTCGGGGGCCCGCCCCGAGCAGGGCGACGGAGCGTTCCAGCAGGGCGCGGTCGCCTCGCACGAGCCCCAGGGCGTGCGCCGCGACCCCGGTCGCCGTGGGCACCGCCGGGTTGCGTGCGGCGTGGGCCTCGGCCTGTGCGGCCAGGTCCCGCGCGAGTTCGTGGTCCGCTCCTCGCAGGGCCATGCGTATCGCGGCGTCGACCCAGGTGCGCAACAGCCGCCAGCGGAGGAAGGGACCCTCCTCCTGCACCTGATGAATCCTGTCGACGGCCAGGGCGATGTCCCCGTCGGCGTCGGCGTGCAGCGCCTCCAGGAACCGCACCGCGGCCCTGTTGCCCGGGTTCGGTTTGACCGCCAGCCTCTCCCGTGCGGCGGCCAGATGGCGCCGTGCCGCCTCCCCCTCGCCGCGCAGCAGGGCGATCCAGGACCGGATCACGCGCGCGTTCACCTGCTGGACGGGTACCTGTACGTCGTCCTCCAGGCGCTCCATCGTCACGAAGTCGGCCTCGGCGTCGTCGAGCCTGCCCGTACCCAGGTGCTGCTGCCCCTGGGCCCACAGCAGCATGGCCTCGCGGAGCCCCCCGGAACGCTCCGCCGCCTTCAGCAGCAGCCTCTCGCCGGACGCGAAGTCGTCCATGTGCTGGTACGCGACGATCTCCTCGGGAAAGAAGGAGGAGTCGACAGCGCTGAGCGCCGTGAACCGCTCCAGGGCGGCGGCGTTCTCACCCGCGTTGAGCGCGATCTCACCGAGCGCGAACAGGGCCTGCACGTGGGCGTCCCGGTCCCCGGTCGCGATCGCGGCAGGCAGCGCGTTCTCGCCCGCCTCACGCGCCGCGCGCAGATCGTGGCCGCGGGACAGGGCCAGCGCCCGCAGGGCGGCCAGCCGGGCCTCGACCTCCGGGGCGGCACCTCCGACGGCGAGGGCCGTCTCGGCCCGGTGGCGCAACTCCTCGGCGAGGTCCAGGTTCCACAGCGTCCCGCCGAGGGCGGCCTGCAGCCGGCCGAACGTCTCCACGGGCGGTCGGCACTCCAGCAGCCGGTCGCAGGTCGACAGTGCCTCACGATTCCGGCCGGCTCGGGTCAGGCAGACGATGGCCTGCTCACCCACGGCGAACCACGACGGCCGCGCGGTGGGCGCCAGGTCCAGGGCGCGTGTCACCAGGTCGGCCGCGAGCCCCGGCGTCACCGGCAGTACGTCGTCCGCGGCGCGCCTCAGCAGTTCCACCGCCTCTTCGTCTCCGGGCCGGGCGCCCCGTAGGACGTGCGACACCGCGTCGATCGGCCGGTGTCCCGAGGCGACGAGGTGGCCCGCGGCCTCTCGGTGCAGCGCCTTGCGGGCCGAGGGCGGGATGTCCACGTAGACCGCCTGGCGCAGCAGGTCGTGCCGGAAGGCCAGTTGGTCGCCGTCGTCGTCCAGGAGTCCCGCGCGCACCGCCTCGTCGAGCGCCGCGATCAGCGGGGCGGACGGCCCGCCGCAGAGCGCGGCGGCGTCGTGGAAGGCGAACCTGCGCCCCAGCACCGCTCCCATCTGCAGGAAGCGCAAGGTGGCGGACCGCAGGGACGTGAGCCTGCCGCGCACTCCCGACACCAGCCCCGGGGGTACGGACTCTCCCGAGTGCTCGGTGGTCCGCAGCCCGACGAGCATCTCGACCGCCAGGAACGGGTTTCCACCGGCTCCTTCGAGCAGCTCACGCACGCGCTCGTCCACGCCCGGACCCAGGGTGTCGTCGGCGAGCTGGCCGATGGCCGAGCCGGACAGCGGGCCGAGGGACAGGGTGCGCGCCGGGAGTTCGTCCCGGACGGCCGTGACGATCTCCTCGGCGGGTCCCCCGATGCCCTGCCGCCCGGTCAGCAGCCACAGGACGGGCGACGTCCGCAGACGTCGCGGAAGCTGCTGCAGCGCAAACCGGCTCAGCGCGTCGGCCCACTGCACGTCGTCCAGGGCGATCAGCACCGGCACGCTGCCGGCTCTCTCCTCGATCGCCTCCGCCAAGCGCTCCACCAGCCGGATCCGCTGATCGTGGCGGTGCGCGAGACCGGCCAGCGCGTCGCCGGACAGCAGCGGCCGGTCGCCGTACAGGAGACAGGTCGCGAGCGACGAGAGCGGCACGATGTGATGCAGTTCGTCGGCCTTGCCGACCCCGACGGAGAATCCCGCCGCCTCGGCCCTGGTGACGGCTTCGGCGAGCATCGTGGTCTTGCCGATTCCCGGCTCGCCCCGGACGAGGACCAGGGCGCCGCTTCCGGTACGGGCCACCGAGGCGATCAGTGCCCGCAGCTCCTCCAGCTCGGCCTCCCGGCCGCGCAGACCGCTTCGGGACAGCGATCCGCTCGACCCCGCCACCGTGACCGTCCCCTCCTCGCACACCGGCGAACGCCGGTGCTCAGGAGGTCCACTATGGCAAAAGCGGCAGCTCAGCGCACATGAGGTAGCTCGGGCTCGTCACCCGGGGCGGACATCCGGGGCCCTCGTACGGCGGAGCTGCGCCACTCGGCGGGGGAGACCCCGTACGCGGCCCGGAACACCCGGCTGAAGTGGGAGGCACTCGTGAAACCCCAGCGGTGCGCCACCGCGGCGATGGTCAGCCCCGCCGACCCCCGGCGGGCCAGCTCGCGCCGGCACTGCTCCAGCCGACGCTGCTGGATCCACCGGCTGACCGTGATGTCCTCCAACTGGAACAGCTTGTGCAGGTAGCGCACGGAGATGTGGTGGGCCCGGGCGATGGCCTCCGGGGTAAGGTCGGGATCGGCGAGATGCCAGTCGATGTACGCCCGGATCCGCAGCAGCGACACCCGCGCGGCGTTCTGCGTGTCCTCGGTCGCCCTGCCCAGCCGTTCGTCGGCCAGGGTCTGCAGCAGATCCACGACGTTGCGGGCGATCGACTCGGCCGTGTGCTGCGGATACGTCTGTGCGGTGTCCACGAGCCGGGACAGGAACGGCGACAGCAACGCGCCGAGCGGTGTCTCGGAGTCGAGGGGAGACGCCGTCATGTGCCGCAGCTCCGACTCGCTCAGACCCAGCACCTCGCGCGGCAGCACGAGGGACTTCGTCCGAAAGGGCTCGGGGATGGTCATCCGGACCGGCCGCGCCATGTCGTAGACGAAGAGCTGCCCCGGCCGTACGAAGGTGTCCCGCGTGTCCTGCTCGACTCGGGCCACACCTCTGCTCAGCAGCTTCACGACCACGTAGTCGTCGTTGTCGCTGCCCGCGATGAGCCGCCGCGTGCGCAGGGCCCGCAGGGGGTCGCCTTCCACCGTCACTGCCTGCATCGGGCCCAGGAGTGAGGTACGGATCGTGCCGCGGTGGATCTCGTCGGGAACGCCCATGTCCACCGAGCCGAACGTCTCGGACAGGGCCTCGCGCCAGTACGCCCGCCGTCGGTGGCTGGGCACCGCGTCCGTGGTGTGGAGGGTGCCGGAGGGCCTGGGTTGCAGTAGGGAGGAATCCGGCGACATGATCTCCGCCTTTCGGCCTGTGCGTTTTCCGGACACACCGTGCCAGTGGGGGAGTGTTCGCCACATCGCGTGAACGCGTGAGATCCGGGGGCGGCGGGGCTCGCCGGGCGCGCTCGTGCGACGCGGCCCGGCGAGCCGGCCGGCAGGCGGACTGCCGGTTCAGCCCCCGGTGGCCCAGGCGCGGCCCGCCCAGTCGGCGAAGCGGGTCCAGTGGATCTCCGGGTGGGCGGCACGGAGGGCGGGGATGTCGACGCGGTAGCCGGGCCCGTTCAGGAACGTCCACATCGCGTGCATGTCCGGATTGCCGATGGCCGACAGCGGGACGTACTCATGGCGGACCTCCCGTCCCAGCGCCGCACCGAGCGCGGCCGCCATCTGAGTGGGAGTCGGTGCGTCGCCGGCCAGTTCGATGCGCCGCCCGACGTAGGGAGCCGGGTTGAGCAGCACCTCCGCCGCGAACGCGCCGAGGTCCGGCCGGGCGAGCTGCTGCAACGGCCGGTCGGGCGGCAGCGGCAGATCGAGAACACCGTCGAGGATGCGCTCCGCTCCGCCCAGTGCGTTGTCGAAGAAGTACGTCGGCCCGAGGATCGTGTACGGCACACCACCTGCGGTCAGTTCAGCCTCGATGCGCGCCTTGCTCTCGAAATGCGGTACCCCGCTGTCCTGGTCGGCCCCGGCGACCGAACTGAACACGAGATGCGGAACGCGCTCCCGCGCCGCCGCGGCGAGGATCGCCCGCCCCTGGTCCACCTCCGCCTCGACACCAGCCTCGAAGGGGGTGGTGAACGCGAAGACACCGGCCACCCCCCGCATGGCCGCGGCGAGCGACCCGGGATCGCTCAGAGAACCCGCCACCACCTCGACACCCCGGTCGGCCAGTTGCCGCGCGGCACTGCGGCCGGGGTCGCGGACCAGCGCCCTGATCCGAACCCCCCGGGCGAGCAGCGCTTCGGTCACGGCACCGCCCTGCCCGCCCGTCGCGGCAAGCACCAGGATCGGCTCATGCGCCATGGATGAACTCCTTTCCGGCAACGGGGCATCGGATCTGAGGTCGGCCCCGACGGCAACCATCCGTCACGAGCGACAGCGCATGACGCAGACTCGCCCGAGACGGGCGCTGGAGGACTCGACCCCGTGCACGCACAGTCATGACGCTCGTGCGCCCGGCGCCTAGCGTTCCCCACCTCACACGACTGCCGGAAAGAAGAGGCACCCATGCAGTTCGGCATCTTCACGGTCGGGGACGTGACGCCCGATCCGACCACAGGCCGCACGCCGTCGGAGCACGAGCGCATCAAGGCGATGGTCGCCATCGCGCTCAAGGCGGAGGAGGTGGGCCTGGACGTCTTCGCGACCGGTGAGCACCACAACCCGCCGTTCGTGCCCTCGTCCCCGACCACGATGCTCGGCCACATCGCCGCCCGCACCGAGAACCTGATCCTGTCCACCGCAACGACCCTGATCACCACAAACGACCCGGTGAAGATCGCGGAGGACTTCGCGATGCTCCAGCACCTCGCGGACGGGCGAGTGGACCTGATGCTGGGACGCGGGAACACCGGGCCCGTCTACCCGTGGTTCGGGCAGGACATCCGGCAGGGCATTCCGCTCGCCCGGGAGAACTACGGGCTGCTGCGCCGGCTGTGGCGCGAGGACGTCGTGGACTGGGAGGGGAAGTTCCGTACGCCCCTTCAGGGTTTCACGTCGACGCCCCGCCCGCTGGACGGCGTAGCGCCGTTCGTCTGGCACGGCTCGATCCGCTCGCCGGAGATCGCCGACCAGGCGGCCTACTACGGTGACGGATTCTTCCACAACAACATCTTCTGGCCGGCCGAGCACACACGGCGGATGGTCCAGCTGTACCGGCGGCGCTACGCCCACTACGGCCACGGCCGCCCCGAGGAGGCCATTGTCGGTCTCGGCGGGCAGGTCTTCATGCGGAAGAACTCGCAGGACGCAGTGCGGGAGTTCCGCCCCTACTTCGACAACGCCCCGGTCTACGGCCATGGACCGTCCCTGGAGGACTTCACCGAGCAGACACCGCTGACGGTGGGCTCCCCGCAGCAGGTCATCGAGCGGACCCTCTCCTTCCGCGAGACTGTCGGCGACTACCAGCGGCAGTTGTTCCTGATGGACCACGCGGGCCTGCCCCTGAAGACGGTGCTGGAACAGCTCGACATCCTCGGCCAGGAGGTGGTGCCGGTGCTGCGCGAGGAGTTCGCGAAGGGGCGCCCCGCCGAGGTGCCGGACGCGCCGACGCACGCTTCGCTGCTCAAGGATCGGGAAGGCCGGGAAGCCCAGGAAGAGGTGAGTGCCGTATGAAACTCGTCGCCGTGTCCGCGGGGCTGAGCACCCCGTCCTCCACCCGTCTGCTCGTGGACCGTCTCGCCGAGGCGGTCCACGGCGAACTCGCCACCCAGGACCTCGAGGTGGAGACCGAGATCGTCGAGCTGCGCGAGCTGGCCGTCGCCGTCGCCAACAACCTGGTGACCGGCTTCCCGCCGCCCCCACTGGCCGCCGCGATCGGCGCGGTGACGGGAGCCGCCGGTCTGATCGCCGTGACCCCCGTCTTCACCGCCTCCTACAGCGGGCTGTTCAAGTCCTTCTTCGACCTGATCGATCCGGAGGCCCTCTCCGGCAAGCCGGTCCTGATCGCGGCGACGGGAGGCACGGCCCGCCACTCCCTGGTCCTGGAGCACGCGCTGCGCCCGCTGTTCTCCTACCTGCGGGCGGCCGTCGTCCCCACCGCGGTGTACGCGGCGTCCGAGGACTGGGGGTCGGGCGGTGACACGTACACGGAGGGGCTGCCCGCGCGCATCCGGCGGGCGGGCGGTGAGCTGGCCGCCCTCATGGCCGCCCGTCCGTCCGAGGTGGCACCCGACGACGACGTCACCGCGCTCGAACGGCAGCTGTCCGACCTGCGCTTCGACTGAGCCCTGCCGTCACGGGCCCGGCCGGGCCCGTGACGGCAGGGCTCAGTC
>NZ_JBSFJZ010000051.1:0-70031 GCF_053598315.1 Streptomyces sp. NPDC001153 | reverse complement strand
TCCTCGGTGCTTTCCAGGTTCCCGCTCTCGCGTTTCCCTTTCCGGCGGTTCCGACTCTATCAGATCCTTTCGGCGTCTGACTCCCAGTCAGGGGGTTTGTCTTCCCGGCCGTTGGGCCGTTCCGACGCCTCAAACCTTAGCGGATCCGCTCGGCGATTCCCAATCGGGCCGCCGGGCTTCCATTCGAATTGAATTCGGGCACGCCGAAAACAACCCGTTCGGGAGATCCTGCTGATGATGTGAGGGGTGCCGCTCGAGGCGGCGGAGGTGCTGCCGAAGAACCGTTACGGCTCTGTGGCAACCCGAAGAACTTTACGGAGCGGCCAGGGGTGTGTCAACACCACCTGTCAAGATTTTTTACGGCGAGCTCAGTCGAGGTCGCTGAGCCGGCCGCCGGCGTCCGGCTGGGCGTGCTCCACCCTGCGCAGGAGCCTGGTCAGGACCTCGCCGAGCACGGCGCGCTCCGCAGGTGTCAGGTCCTGGAGCAGGTCCTCCTCGAAGACGGTCGCGAGGCGCATGGCCTCCAGCCACTTCTCACGGCCCTCCGGGGTCAGCTCCACGATCACCCGGACGCGGTTGGACTCGTCACGCTCCCGGGTGACGAGCCCCTCGGCCACCAGGCGGTCGATCCGGTGGGTCATCGCGGCCGGGGTGAGACCGAGGCGCTTGGCGAGGTCGCTGGGGCCCATGCGGTAGGGGGCGCCGGAGAGGACGAGTGCCTTGAGCACCTCCCACTCCGCGTTGCTGATGCCCAGGCCGGCGGTCTGGCGGCCGTACGCGACGTTCATGCGGCGGTTGAGCCGGGAGAGCGCCGACACGATCTTCTCGACCTGGGGATCCAGGTCCCGGAACTCGCGCTGGTAGGCGGCGATCTGCTCTTCGAGCGTCGGCTCTGTGACGTCGGGGGCTGTGTCGGCCATGGCCGCAGTATCGCACGCAGGCCCTTTGCGTTGAAGTCCTTCCATGTGTAGTCTTTAGCTTCGAACTTTAGCTTTGAAGTCTTCAGGTCTAACTAGTGAGAGAGGTGAACGTGACCAGGGCGATGGGCGCAGCGATGCGCCGGATCCACGTGGGCAACGCACTCAGCGCGTTCGGGCTCGGCTTCACCGTCCCCTACCTGTACGTCTACGTGGCGCAGGTGCGAGGACTGGGAGCCATGACGGCGGGACTCGTGCTCGCCGTCTTCGCCGTGGCCGCGCTGATCGTGCTGCCGTTCGCCGGCAGGGCGATCGTGCGGCGCGGCCCGCTGCCGGTCCTGCTCGCCGCCCTGGTCACCGCCGCGCTCGGCGCGCTGAGCCTGGGACTCGCGGGCAACTCCGTCGCCGTACTGCTGTCGGCCGCGGCGCTCGGTGCCGGGCAGGCCGTGATGCAGCCGGCTCTGGCGACGATGATCGTGGACTGCTCCACCGCCGACACGCGGTCGCGGGCGTTCGCCATGCAGTTCTTCCTGCAGAACCTGGGGCTCGGTACAGGCGGTCTCATCGGCGGTCATCTCGTCGACGCCACGCGCGTGTCGTCGTTCACGCTGCTGTTCGCGATCGAAGCGGCGATGTTCCTGCTGCTGGTCGGAGTGATGGCGACCGTGCGGATGCCGCACTCGCCGCGGATCGAGGATGCCCCGGCCCAGTCGGCGCAGGGCAGCTGGAAGCGGCTGCTCGGAAACCGGGCGATGGTGCAGCTGTGTGTGCTGGGCTTCGTGCTGTTCTTCGCCTGCTACGGCCAGTTCGAGTCCGGGCTGAGCGCGTACGGCGTCGAGGCCGCCGGGATATCCACCTCCGCGCTGGGGACGGCCCTGGCCGCGAACACGCTGATGATCGTGGTCGCCCAGTTCGCCGTGCTGAGGTTCGTGGAGCGCAGCCGGCGGTCCCGGGTCATCGCCGGTGTCGGTCTGATCTGGGCCGTGGCCTGGCTGGCGGCCGGGTACGC
Organism: Streptomyces sp. NPDC001153; assembly: GCF_053598315.1. Lineage (NCBI taxonomy): Bacteria > Bacillati > Actinomycetota > Actinomycetes > Kitasatosporales > Streptomycetaceae > Streptomyces > Streptomyces sp. NPDC001153. The sequence goes on along the minus strand of NZ_JBSFJZ010000051.1, from coordinate 68,105 downwards.
GGGGCTGGGGCACGGCAGCCAGGAGATGGCGACGGCCGCGTTCGTGTCGACGTACGCGCTGTTCGGACTGGGTGAGGCGATGCTGTCGCCGACGGTCGCTCCGCTGGTCGCGGACTTGGCTCCCGAGGGGATGGCCGGGCAGTACAACTCTGCGTTTGCGCTGGTCAAGCAGTTGGCGCTGGCGGTCGGTCCGGCGGTGGGCGGGCCGCTGGGTGCCTCGCTGCACGGGCCGTACATCGTGACGTTCCTGCTGTTCTCGCTGGGGATCACGGTGCTGGCGCTGCGGCTGGGGCGGCGGCTCACCCCCGTCCAGGACCGGCCGTGGGCGGCGCGTGGCACCCGGGTGGTCGCCCGGGGCGGGACGCCCGCGGAGCCGGTGGCCGCGGAGGCGTAAGGCACCGGGTGCTGCTGCGGGGCGCGTGTGGGGTGCTGGTCGCTGAGAGGTGCCGCGTCTCGATGGCGACGGGGCTGCGGCTCCCCAGGGGCGCGGGGAACCGGGCGGCCAGCCCCCACCGACCCGCACCCGGCAACGGCCGGGTCCCCCGCGCGGCGCCTAGCTCTTCGGCAGCACGAACTCGCACCACACAGCCTTGCCGCCGCCAGGTGTCCGGCGGCAGCCCCAGTGGGACGCGATCGTCGCCACGATGGCGATGCCCCGGCCCGACTCGTCCCCCGGTTCCGCGCGCCGGCGTCGGGGAAGGTGATCGTCCCCGTCCGTCACCTCGATGATCAGGCGGCGGTCGGTGCGGCGGAGCCGGAGCCGCATGGGCGGGGTGCCGTGCTGGAGGGAGTTGGCGACCAACTCGCTCGCGGCGAGGACACCGAGATCGTGGAGCTCGACCGGGAAGCGCCAACTCGTCAGCACGCCGGAGGCGAACGCGCGGGCGCGGGGAGCCGCTTCGACGCCGCCGAGGAGTTCCAGGGCCGCGTTGCGGAAGAGGTCGCCGTCGGGGCCCGTACGGGCGGGGTGCTGGAGGACGAGGACGGCCACGTCGTCGTCGTGGTCGGCGGTGACGCCGGCCGAGCGGACCAGGCGGTCGCAGACGACCTGCGGGGAGCCGGTGGCTCCGGCGAGGGCGCCTTCGAGGGCCGCGATGCCCTCGTCCAGGTCCTCGTCGCGGCGTTCGACCAGGCCGTCCGTGTAGAGGACGGCCGTGGAGCCCGGGCCGAGGGCGATGGAGCCCGACGCGTGCATCCAGCCGCCGGTGCCGAGCGGCGGGCCGGTGGGCTCGTCGGCGCGGGAGACGGTCCCGTTCTCGTCGCGGACCAGGATCGGCAGGTGCCCGGCGGAGGCGTACACCAACCTTCCCTCGTTGGGGTCGTGGACGGCGTAGACGCAGGTGGCGATCTGGTTGGGGTCGATCTCGGTGGCGAGGCCGTCCAGCAGCTGGAGCACCTCGTGCGGGGGGAGGTCCAGGCGGGCGTAGGCCCGGACGGCCGTACGCAATTGGCCCATGACCGCCGCTGCCCGCACACCCCGTCCCATGACGTCGCCGATCACCAGGGCCGTGCGGCCGCCGCCGAGGGTGATCACGTCGTACCAGTCACCGCCGACCGCGGCCTCGGTGCCGCCGGGGTGGTAGGTGGCGGCGATGCGCAGGTCGTCGGGCTGTTCCAGTTCCTGCGGGAGCAGGGACCGCTGGAGGGTCACCGCCGTCTCGCGCTGGCGGCGCTCGCTGGCGCGCAGCCGCTCTCCGGCCTCGGCGTGGTCGGTGACGTCGGTGGCGAAGACGAGCACGCCGCCGTCGCGGTCGCCGTCCTCGTCGACCGGGGTGCAGGTGAACGTGTAGGAGCGGCCGTCCACGGCCTTGCGGGACTTCAGGGTGCGGGGCTTGCCGCTGCGCAGCACCTGGTCGAGGAGCGGGAGCAGGCCCAGTTCGGCGAGTTCGGGCAGCGCCTCGCGGGCGGGTGTGCCCATGGACCGTACGCCGAAGGCCGTCACGTAGGCGTCGTTGAGGTACGCGATGCGGTGGTCGGGGCCGTGCACCAGGGCGACCAGGGCCGGGACGCGGTCGAGGACGTCGCGCGCGGGCAGTTCGTCGACGGCGGGCACCGGGGCTGTGCCGTCGGCCCGCTGTCCGGCGCGGGCCGCGGGCACGGAGCCTTCCCCCCGCCGGTCCGGGGAGACCGGGGTCTCGTTCCGCGCGGCGGCGCGGCGCTGCGTTCCGGGGAGCCGGGCGCTCCAGCGCGTGAAGTTCACTTGGGAAGAAGCCTCGTGGGTGCTGAGGGCGGGCGGGTGGCTCGTCCGAGGACGTGGGGCAGTCTGGCAGGGGGCGCGCCGCGGCGACATCGGTCAGACGCCTGGGCGGGCCGGGTAGTTCCTTGCTCCGGTCAGGACGACCCCTTCGGGTCGTCCGAGGGGCTGTGAGGAGGCTTTCCACCGGCAGCGAGTTCGAACTCCGCTCGCGGATGTTCGAGCGAACCGAGCGAGACGATCTCCCGCTTGAAGAGTCCCGCCAGGGTCCATTCCGCCAGCACGCGGGCCTTTCGGTTGAAGGTGGGCACCCTGTTGAGGTGGTACACGCGGTGCATGAACCAGGCAGGGTAGCCCTTCAGCCTGCGCCCGTAGACCTGGGCGACGCCCTTGTGCAGGCCGAGGGAGGCGACCGAGCCGACGTACTTGTGGGCGTACGTCTCAAGGGGCTCGCCGCGCAGCGCGTGGGCGATGTTGTCGCCGAGGGTGCGGGCCTGGCGGACGGCGTGCTGGGCGTTGGGGGCGGTCTCGGTGCCGGGTTCCGCGGCGGTGACGTCGGGTACGGCGGCCGCGTCCCCGGCCGCCCAGGCGTGCTCCGTGCCGTCGACGGTCAGCTGGGCGGTGCACCTCAGCCGGCCGCGCGCGGTGAGCGGCAGGTCGGTGGCGGCGAGCAGGGGGCTGGGCTTGACGCCTGCGGTCCACACGACCGTACGGGTCGGGAAGCGCTGGCCGTCGCTGAGGACGGCGACACGGTCGGCGCAGGAGTCCAGGCGGGTGTCGAGGAGGACCTGGATGTTGCGGCGGCGCAGCTGGGTGACGGTGTAGCGGCCCATCTCCTCGCCGACCTCGGGGAGGATGCGGTCGGTGGCCTCCACGAGGATCCACTTCATGTCCTCGGGGCGGACGTTGTGGTAGTAGCGGGCGGCGTAGCGGGCCATGTCCTCCAGTTCGGCGAGCGCCTCCACGCCCGCGTAGCCGCCGCCGACGAAGACGAAGGTGAGGGCGGCGTCGCGGATCGCGGGGTCGCGGGTGGAGGAGGCGATGTCCATCTGCTCGATGACGTGGTTGCGCAGGCCGATGGCCTCTTCGACGGTCTTGAAGCCGATGCCGTACTCGGCGAGGCCGGGGATGGGCAGAGTGCGGGAGATCGAGCCGGGGGCCAGCACTAGCTCGTCGTAACCGAGGAGTTCGGCCGGTTTTCCCTCCTCGGCGGTGGCGAGCGTGGTGACGGCGGCGGTGCGCACCGCGTGGTCGACGGACGTCACCTCCCCGACGACTACGTGGCACTGGTCCAGGACACGACGCAGTGGTACGACGACATGCCGAGGGGAAATCGAACCGGCGGCCGCTTCGGGGAGGAACGGCTGGTACGTCATGTAGGGGTCGGGAGTGACGACGGTGATGTCGACCTCACCCCGCCTGAGCTCGGCCTTCAGCCTCCGCTGCAGCCGCAGTGCCGTGTACATCCCGACGTAGCCGCCGCCGACAACCAGAATGCGCGCACGTTCCTTCACCATCCCATGACGCACCCGGCGCTGTTGTTTGTCCACAGCCCCGGCAATTTGTGTGACCGGCCGCCAGGTGTGCGCACCGGCGGGAGCGGTGTCGGGGCGGGACGAAAGGGGGCAGGTCAGCGGGTGCGGGCGTGGGGGAGCGAAGGTGCGGAAACGGGACGTACGAGACCCGTACTCCGATCGGGGGGCGCACTGTGCGGAACCTGCCCCTTCTGAATTGACTTCCTCTCAACTATGTTCGTGTGTCGACGGGGTGTAGGGAATGTGGTCGAACGGGTGCCGCGACGGCCGGGCCCGGTCGAGAAGGACGTCAGTTCCACGCACTTCGGATCACTGACGGGGAGTCTCCGGGGGGAGACGTCATTACCGGGGGAAACACATGCATGTTCAGGACACGCATTGGTCATCCGCAGCCACCATCGCACCGGGTGGCGGGGCGATGAGCGCGGCGGTGGGCAACGGACGCGCGGACGCGGCGCGTACGACACCGCTGCGGGTGGACGCACAGCGCAATCTGGAGCACGTGCTGCGTGCGGCACGTGAGGTCTTCGGCGAGCTGGGGTACGGCGCGCCGATGGAGGACGTGGCCCGGCGGGCCCGGGTGGGTGTCGGCACGGTGTACCGGCGCTTTCCCAGCAAGGACGTGCTGGTCCGGCGGATAGCCGAGGAGGAGACCGCGCGGCTGACCGAGCAGGCGCGGGCCGCGCTCGGGCAGGAGGACGAGCCGTGGTCGGCGCTGTCCCGGTTCCTGCGGACGTCCGTGGCGTCGGGGGCGGGGCGGTTGCTGCCGCCGCAGGTCCTGCGGGTCGGCTCCGCGCAGGGCTCCGCCGGTCCGGCCGGGTCGGGTGGTTCGGGCGTGGCGCCCGCCGAGGAGGCCCGGGTGCCTCAGCAGCGGGTGCAGCCGGGGGCCGGTGAGCTTCGGCTGGTGCCCGGGGAGTCCGCCGGGGCCGCTGACGACGGCGGGGTCGGGGCGTTGCTCGATGTGGTCGGGCAGTTGGTGGAGCGGGCGCGGGCGGCTGGTGAGCTGCGGGCGGACGTGTCCGTGGGGGATGTGCTGCTGGTGATCGCCACGGCGGCGCCGTCCCTGCCGGATGCGGCTCAGCAGGCGGCGGCTTCCGCGCGGCTGCTGGACATCCTGCTGGAGGGGTTGCGGTCGCGGCCGGCGTAGGGGGTTCGGTAGCCGGTTGGGGGTGGGTGATGCCGTAGCCGTCGGGCTGCGGGTGCGTGGGGGCTGGTCGCGCAGTTCCCCGCGCCCCTGCCGGAACTGCGGCTCACTCATTCGAGTGGCGGCCGGAGGTCTGTGCTGACAAGGGCCCTCGGATGAGTGGATGCCGTGAACAAGGGATCCTTGAACAAAAGACAATGTGGCACTCTGAGCCGGTGACGGGTTGGGCTGGGCCGGCGTCGGGGGCTTTCCGCGATGGGCGTTGACGGGTGGGACGAGTCACGCGGTGACGACGCGGGTGCGGAGGCCGCCGCGGGACCGACCCCGCCCCAGGTGCCGAAACAGGGCGGGCGTCCGGCTTCCTCCGCCGGACGGAGCGGGAAGAGCGTGCCGGCCCAGCGCGAGGGCAGCGTGCTGCCGCCGGCCCGGGAGATGCCGCCCGACGACGGCGAGCTGATCGGGCGGATGCGCGGCGGTGACGACTCCGCCTACGCGGAGCTCTACCGGCGGCACGCGGACTCCGTGCGGCGGTATGCGCGCACCTGCTGCCGGGACGGGCACACCGCCGACGACCTGACGGCCGAGGTCTTCGCCCGGATGCTGCAGGCGGTGCGCGGCGGATCGGGGCCCGAGCACGCCGTGCGGGCCTATCTGTTGACCTCCGTGCGGCGCGTGGCCGCGCACTGGACCAAGTCCGCCCGGCGCGAGCAGCTCGTGGACGACTTCGCCGTCTTCGCCCAGCGGTCCGCGCGCGCCTCCGAGGTCTCCGACGACGGCACTCTGGACCTCGGCGCCGATGTGCGCGCGATGCACGAGGCCGAGCAGTCCATGGCGATGCGGGCCTTCCGTTCGCTGCCCGAGCGCTGGCAGGCCGTGCTGTGGCACACCGAGGTGGAGGACGAGTCCCCGAGTGAAGTGGCCGTGCTGTTCGGGCTGGACGCCAACGGCACCCGCGTGCTGGCGAGCCGCGCCCGCGAGGGGCTGAAGCAGGCCTACCTCCAGGCCCACGTCAGCGCCTCCCTCGCCGGTGACGAGGAGTGCGCCCGCTACGCCGACCAGCTCGGCACCTACGCCCGCCGCAAACTGCGCATCCGCGCCGAACGGGGCCTGCGCAAGCACCTGGAGGAATGCGCCAGGTGCCGGCTGGCGGCCGCGCAGATCGAAGAGGTCGCCGGCGGCATCCCCGGTGTCGTCCCGGTCGCGGTCATCGGCTGGTTCGGCGCCGCCGGGTACGCCAAGGCGCTCGGCATCATCGCCGGCAGCGCCGGGGCGGGGGCGGCGGGTGCCGCCGCGGCGGGTGCCGGGTCGTCCTCCGGCGGGGCCGGCGGTGCGGGCGGTGCCGCTGCCTCGGAGGGGCTCGGGGCACCGGTGAAGGCGGGGATGGCCGCCGGTGTGGTCGCGGTGGCCGCCGCCGCGGTGGCACTGGCCCTGGTGAACGACAGCCATCCGCCGGCGAAGGAGGTCGCCAGGCCGTCGCCGTCCGCGCCCGTCGTACGGCCCCCGGCGTCGACGCCGGCCCCGCCGGGGAAGAAGCCCTCGCCGGAGCCCGTGGTGCTCGCGCCCGCGCCGGCTCCCACCCCGACGCCGACGCCCACTCCGAAACCGGCGCCCAGGCCGGCTCCCAGGCCCACCCCGACGCCCACCCCCACGCCGACACCGACTCCCAGACCGACCCCGACGCCCACCCCGCCGCCCGCGCCCACCGTCTACGAGCTGAGCGACCTCGGTTACGACGTCGACGGCGACGGCACCAGGCCCGAGATCCAGCTCGCCGAGAGCAGCTGGGTGTGGCAGCGCTACGGCATGTCGATCGGCGGCGAGCAGTACGCGCGCGGGGTGACCGTGCACGGCGAGTCCTCCGTCCTCATCGCCCTCAACCGGCAGTGCACCGCCTACGACGCACTGGCCGGCGTGGACGACATGACGCTCGGCCTCGGCAAGGTGTCCTTCTCCGTCTGGGCCGACGGGGTCCGGCTGTGGCAGTCCGGGATGGTCAAGGGACACGACCGGGCCGTGCCCGTCCATGTGGACCTCACCGGGCGCAGGACCGTACGGCTCGTCGTACGGCCGCACAGCGACGTCTTCGACCAGCCGGCCCTCGCGGACTGGGCGGAGTCCCGGCTCACCTGCCGGTAGACGGGACGGCCGGGAGAACGGAAGGCCGGGAGAACGGTGGTGGTCCTCACCGGCCCCGTTCGACGGCCGCCTCCGCCGCGCCGAGCTCCCGCAGTACGTCGGCCACGCCGAGGGACGAGCCCCGGGCGCGCTCGGCCGCGTACCGCCCGGGCGACAGGGCCGCGCGGGCGTCGGCCTGCACCCGGATGGCCTCGCCGCGTTCCGGCTCGGGACGCGGATTGCCGTCGCGCCAGTGGTCCGCGGCGGCGAACAGCCGGACCGCACCGGCCAGATCGCCGCACCGGGCCCGCAGGCCGGCCGCGAGGTCCACCAGCCCCGCCGTGATCGACTCGGCGCACCGCTGGGCCACGGCCACGCGGAGCGCCTCGGCGGCGATCGGCAGCCCGTGGGCGGGGCCCGACTCGTCGGCGGCCAGGAGCGCCTCGACACTGCGCAGTGCCGCCTCGAACTGCGGTGGCGGGGTGCCGCCGCGGGCCGTGGCGCGGGTCTCCTCGTACAGCTCGCGGGCACGGGCGGTCTGCCCTTCGTGCAGGGCGATGTGGGCGCGCAGCAGCAGCACGAAGGCACGCGACTCCGGCACCCCGTACCGGTCGGCGGCCGTTCCCGCCTCCTCCAGGGCGGCCAGCGCGGTCTTCGGGTCGCCGGAGCGGTAGGAGATCTCGGCGAGCCGGGCCAGCAGGAACGGCGACTCGGCGTAGGCCCCCACCTCGTAGGCCAGGCGCAGTGCCTCCTCGTACTCACCGCGCGCCTCGGCGAACCTGCCGCGGGCCATGGCCGCCTCGCCGGCCGCGCTGCACACCTGGGCCCGCATCCAGCGGTCCCCGACGCGCCGGCTGAGCGTGCGTAGCTCGGTCAGATCCTCGTCCACGCCCCGCAGGTTGCCCGGGGAGTCGACGACCACATGGGTGCGGTACATCAGGGAGACGCCGATCTCCCAGTCACCGCCGTACGCACGGCAGTTGGCCACGGCCGCCGCCAGGTACGGGCCGACGTCCACCAGGCCGCCCAGGTAGTAGGCGGTCAGCGGCCACACGATGCCCGGGAGCCGGGCGGCTTGGGGGCCACCGCACTCGTAGGCGGCGCGGACGCGCGCGATGTACTCCGGGGCGCGTGGGTCGGCCGCGAGGTGCTCGGTGCCCGATTCGAAGGTCAGGAAAAGGTCGAGCATCCGCAGGTCCATCCGCAGCTCCCGCAGCGGATGCCCGGCCTCGCCGTCGGGCACGGCGAGGAAGGCGCCCACCGGGTCGGCCGACTCCACCAGGGACATCAGGTCGGGGCCGGCCCCGAGAGGGTCCGCACTCGCCGAGGGGTTCGGCGAAGCCGAGGGCGTCGGGGTCGCCAGGGTGTCCAGGGCCACGCCCAGGCGGAGGACCAGGCGGACCCAGGCCACCGCCTCCTGGCGGTGGTTGCGGAGCCACCAGAACCAGCCGATGGCCAGGACGATCGCGCCCGCCTCCGGCTCGTCGCCGGCGCGCACGGAGCGGTCCAGGGCCGCCCGGACGTTGTCCAGCTCGGTCTCCAGGCGGGAGATCCACGGCAGTTGGTCCCCCGACCGCAGACGCGGTTCGGCCTCCTCGACCAGCGCTCGCACCCACGCGCGATGCCGGCGCTCGGCCGTGGCACGCAGTCCGGGGACCTCGGCGGCGCGCTCGGTGGCGTACTCGTGGATGGTCTCCAGCATGCGGTAGCGCATGCCGCCGGAGCCGTCGGGGCCGCTGGGTGCGGCCACGACGAGGGACTTGTCGACGAGGGCGCCGATCAGGTCGGCCGCCGGGCCGGTGCACACGGCCTCGGCCGCCGCGAGGTCCCAGCCGCCGGCGAAGACGGACGCCTCGCGCAACACCGTGCGCTCGCGCTCGTCCAGCAGGTCCCAGGACCAGTCGACGACCGCGCGCAGGGTCTGCTGGCGGGGCAGGACCGTACGGCTTCCGGAGGTGAGCAGGCGGAAGCGGTCGTCGAGCCGGTCGGCGATCTGCCGTGGGGTCAGCAGCCTGAGCCGGGCGGCGGCCAGCTCGATGGCGAGCGGCAGCCCGTCCAGGCGGCGGCAGATCTCCGCCACGGCCCCGGTGTCGGAGAGCACCGCGTCGGCGTCAGGACGGACGGCCTTCGCGCGCTCGGCGAACAGGCGGTGCGCCTGCTCCGGGACGAGGGGCTCGACCGGGCGCACCGACTCACCGGGGACGCCCAGGGGTTCACGGCTGGTCGCGAGGATCGTGAGCCCCGGGCAGTGGGTGAGGAGGGTCTCGGCGAGGGCGGCGGCCGCGCCGATGACATGTTCGCAGTTGTCAAGGATCAGGAGTTGGCTGCGCGGGGCGCAGTACTCGATCAGCAGGGCGACGGGGTCGGCCTGCGGGGCCGCCAGCTCGTTGGTCAGCAGCACGGTCTCGCGCAGACCGAGCGCGCTGACCACGGCGCCGGGCACCGCCTCCGGATGGTCGAGCGGGGCCAGCTCGACCAGCCATGCCTGGGGGAGCCCTGCGGCGGCCTCCTCGGCGAGGCGGGTCTTTCCCGAGCCGCCCGGTCCGGTGAGCGTGACCAGGCGGGCCCTGTCCACGTCGGAACGAATGGCCTCGAGTTCCGGTTCCCGCCCGACGAAGGACGTCAGGCGGGGGCGGAGATTGCCGGTGCGCTCGGGGGGTTGGGCGGGGGCCGGCGGCGTCGGCGGGGACGCTGGGGTCGGTGGCTGCGGCTGTGGGTCCTGCTGCCTGAGCAACGACGCGTGCAGGGCTCTGAGTTCCGGGCCCGGGTCGGTGCCGAGGGTGTCGGCGAGGGTGCGGCGGGCGGACTCGTACGCGGCGAGGGCGTCGGCGGTGCGGCCGGTGTCGCGCAGGGCCCGGATGTGCAGGGCGTGCAGGGGCTCGTCCAACGGGTGCACCGTGGTGAGTTCCGCCAGTTCCGGTACGACGTCCGGGGCGCGGCCGAGGTCGAGGGCGGCGGCGGCACGCGCGCGGGTGGCCTCCAGGCGCAGGGCCTCCGGGCGGGTGGCGGCGCTGCGGTCGGGGAGGTCGGCGAGGGCGGGGCCGTGCCAGAGGGCGAGGGCCTCGGTGAGGGTGCGGTGGGCGGTGGCCGGGTCGCCGGTGGTGAGGGCCTCGGTGCCGGTGAGGACCAGGCGCTCGAAGACGTACAGGTCGACGTCGTCCTCGGTCGCCTCGAGGCGGTAGCCGCCCGGGGCGGAGGCGACGGTGTGGTGGCCGAGGGTGCGGCGGAGGCGGCCGACGAGGGCCTGGAGGGCGGCGGGGGCGTCGCTCGGATGGTCGTCGGCCCAGATCTCGTCGATGAGGGTTTCGGGGGTGGTGGTGCGGCCTGGGCGCAGGGCCAGGGCGGTGAGGAGCGTGCGCAGGCGCGGGCCGCCGATGGGTACGGGGGTGCCCTGGCCGTCCGCTGCTTGGGCCACGCCCAGGATTCTGTACCGCACCTGGTCATTGTCGCGGGGGTGCGGGGTGGGGGGCACGGGGGTTTCGCCGGCGGCGCCCGACCGGTGCCCGGCGCTGGGGCGGGGCGGCGCTGGGGTGGGGCGGGCCGAGGTGGGTCGCTCACCGGCGTCGCGGGGACCAGCGTCCCCGGCCTTCACGCGCCGGAGGCCAAGGCTCCCCTCCTCGGCTGGATCCCGGAGGGCACCGCACGCGCTCGTGCCGGAGTTCCCGTCCAGCACGTTCCGCGGCGGGAGAGCAGGCGGTGGAGCCAGAGTTCGAGGGAGACGAGGTCGGCGAGGCCGTCGAGGGGGAGGGGGTCGCCGCCGGCGGCGGCGCGCAGGGCCTTGCGGATGACGCGGGCCTCCACCAGGCCGGCGTCGGCCAGCAGGGGGGTGGCGAAGAGGTCCTGGAGGGGGTCCGCCGCCACGCGCAGGCCCGTGCGTGCGGCCGCGGCCGAGGAGGCGTGGGAGGGGGCGCCCCAGCCGGGCGGGAGGTCGGTGACGCCGGCGCCCTCCAGGACCGTACGGAGGATCGAGGAACGAGCCCCGGGCTGGACGCGCAGGGCCTCCGGGAGGGCGCGGCAGGCGCGGACGACCTGGTTGTCGAGGAACGGCGCGTGCAGGCGCTGGGAGCGGATCTCGGCGGCCTGTTCCAGGACGCGCAGGTCGGCGGCGTGGCGGGCGAGGGCGGCACGCGCGCGGTACTCGCCGGGACGCTGGACGCCGGTTGCCGAGCGGTCCGCCTCCGCCTGCAGCAGAACCGATACTTCGGCCAGTGCCTCCCCCGTCAGCCAGCGGGCCGCCGGCCCGGGTCTGGCCCAGGTCAGCGCGGCGAGGGACGCGCCGACCGCTCCCCCGGGCTCGTCGAAGTGGCGCCGCATCAGCCGCTCGGCCAGCACCTCGAGGCCCGTCCGGTAGGGCGTGCGGGCGAGCCGGCGGGCGGCGCCGTACACGCGCGCGGGGACCATCACCGAGCCGTCGGCCTTGGCGAGCGCGGCGACCGGGCGGACCAGATGACGCCGTTTGCGGTCCATCAGGAGGTCGGCGAGGCGGGCGGGGTGGGCGTCCAGGACCTGGCGGGCGCCGTGGCCGGTGAAGTGGTCAGCGCTGCCGGCGGCGAGCCGGGCGCGGTGCCGGACGGCGGTCACCAGCGAGGGTCCGGGTTCGTCGGTGAGGGGGCCGTCGAGGTCGGCGTACGGGAGGGTCTCCTCGGCGCCGGTCACGACGACGTGGTGCAGGCGCGGGTTGGCGGCCAGGGCGCCGGCGCGCTCCAGTTCGGCCTCGCGGCCGCCCACGGCCAGGTCGTTGAAGGTGACGGCGAGGAGCCGTTCGCCCGCGCCCGTGCCGTGGCCGAGGAGTGTGCCGGGTCTGCCGGGCAGCCCGGCAGCCAGCAGCGCGAGGGTGCCGGAGGCGGGGCCGCCGGAGAGGTCGGCGCCGATGCCGGGCACGGGCATCCCGCGCCGGGCCCGGCGCTCGGCGGGGCCCATGCCGGGCACCGGACCGGGGTCCAGGTCGGGCACGTGCCGGGGCGCCGACAGCCGGGTGCGGACCGCCTCCACCAGGGCGTCGCGTACGGCGTCCACGGCGCGGTCGGGGTCGGCCGGGGACGCGGCCACGGCGAGCGAGGCGACCGGCTCGTACCCGGCGATCTCGCGCATCCCGGCGCGCAGTACGAGCGCGTGCCCCGGCGGAACGCGCCGTACGCCCTCGTACGGTGTGGTGTCGCGCAGCGCGGCCGGTACGTCCGGGGCGGCGAGCAGGGCGGCCAGGTGGCCGAAGTCGAGGTTGGCCTCGATGAGGTCGGCGAGGGGCAGCGCGGCGGTGGCGTAGGCAGTGCCGCCGGCCCAGGGGGTGTGGAACACCGGGCGGGCGCCCGCGAGATCGCCGCAGACGGTGATGCGGCGGCCGACCTTGACGACGGCCGTGTAGCTGCCCGGCCAGGCTGTCAGATGGCGCAGTGCGCCCCCGCGCGCGGTGAACAGGCCGCGCCGCAGCTCCTCGTCGGAGGCGCCGCAGATGCCGAGGACGGCGATGCGGTTGTCCGCGTCGGCCTTCACCACGCGCAGCTCGTCCGGGCGCCAGTCGCCGACGGCCCAGAGCGGATCCGGGTCGCCCCACAGGAGTTGGGAGCCGACCGGGTGCAGCGTCTCGCCGTCGTAACCGGTGGCGCCCGCGGAACCGATCCCGGCGGCGCCCGCGGCGGTGCTGCTCCAACCCACCAACCACCGCATCGACGCCTCCACAGGCTGTGGACAACAGTGCACCGTACGAACCGGATCCCCATGCTGCCATGAGAGGCGCGTTGTGGAAGTGCGGCGGCACCGGCTTCGATCGAGGGAAATGCCCAGCGGGCAGGGGACGGGGGCGACTCGAATGCGCCCCCTGAACGCTCCCCCAAAACGCCCTTCACGCCCTCAAGTTGCATGGTCGGAGCACATGTCGACCACGACAGGCGGGGACTATTTTCAGCCAAATATGCTGAACGGAGCCGGACTTGAGCACGCTCCGTACAGGCCTGCGGAGCGCGTGGCGGCGCGAACACGCGCACAGTCCGGGAGGCGGGCATCGCCTCCCGGACCGGTCCGCCACCCGCGGGGATGAAGGTGGCGGTGTCCCCCAGCCCACTGGATCCAGTACAGCGGGCCGACCCACGCAAGAGCCATGGAACCGCTCCCGAGATGGCCGGAGAAGAGCGCACGGACGGGCGCACGGCCACACGCACGGGGGCACGAGGCGGCAGGCCGTGCACGGTGCGTACAGGACCGCGCTTCCGTACGGACCACAATCCCGCCAACCGGAACAATGCCCCTTAACGCTTGGGATGCGGCGAACTACGCTGGGTTTACGAATGCCGCATGGTTATGCCAGCGCGGCAGCCGTCTGTGTCGAGGGGTGGCGCATGTCCAGGGAGCAACGCGGGCCGAACGAAAAGCTCGGCGCCGTTCTCGCCCTCGCGGGAATCAGCAACGCAGGACTCGCCAGGCGCGTCAACGACCTTGGGGCGCAACGCGGGTTGACTCTTCGCTACGACAAGACCTCGGTGGCGCGCTGGGTGTCGAAGGGGATGGTGCCGCAGGGTGCGGCGCCGCACCTCATCGCGGCCGCCATCGGCCAGAAGCTCGGCCGCCCGGTGCCGCTCCACGAGATCGGCCTGGCGGACGCGGATCCCGCGCCCGAAGTGGGCCTCGCCTTCCCCAGAGACGTCGGACAGGCGGTGAAGTCGGCGACGGAGCTGTACCGTCTCGACCTCGCCGGGCGCCGGGCCGGCTCCGGCGGCATCTGGCAGTCGCTCGCCGGATCGTTCGCAGTGAGCGCATACGCAACGCCTGCCTCGCGCTGGCTGATAACCCCCGCCGACAGCTCGGTCGCGCGGGAGGCGGGCTCCGCCGAGGGCTCCGGCGCACCGATCAAAGTCGGCCACAGCGATGTGCGCAAGCTGCGGGAGGCCGCCGAGGACGCCCGGCGCTGGGACTCCAAGTACGGGGGCGGGGACTGGCGTTCGTCGATGGTGCCGGAGTGCCTGCGGGTGGAGGCAGCGCCGCTGCTGCTCGGCTCCTACTCCGACGAAGTGGGCCGCGCGCTCTTCGGGGCGTCCGCCGAACTCACCCGGCTCGCCGGGTGGATGGCCTTCGACACCGGTCAGCAGGAGGCGGCACAGCGGTACTACATCCAGGCGCTGCGGCTCGCGCGCGCGGCGGCGGACGTCCCGCTGGGGGGCTATGTCCTGGCCTCCATGTCCTTGCAGGCGACGTATCGCGGCTTCGGCGACGAGGGGGTCGATCTGGCGCAGGCCGCGCTGGAGCGGAACCGCGGGCTGGCGACCGCGCGCACGATGAGTTTCTTCCGGCTGGTGGAGGCCCGGGCACACGCGCGTGCCGGGGACGCGCAGGCGGCGGGTGCTGCGCTGAAGGCGGCCGAGGGATGGCTGGAGCGGTCCCGGGAGGGGGACAACGATCCTTCTTGGCTTGGTTTCTATGGATATGATCGTTTTGCCGCGGATGCGGCCGAATGCTACCGGGACCTGAAGGCCCCCCGGCAGGTGCGGAGGTTCACGGAACAGGCCTTGTCCAAGCCGACCGAGGAGTTCGTACGGTCGCACGGCCTGCGGCTGGTCGTCTCGGCCGTCGCCGAGCTGGAGTCCGGGAACCTCGACGCCGCCTGCGAGCAGGGCGTGCGGGCCGTGGAGGTGGCCGGTCGGATCTCGTCCGCGCGCACGACCGAGTACGTGAAGGACCTTCTGCACCGGCTGGAGCCGTACGGGGACGAGCCGAGGGTGGTGGAGCTGCGGGAGCGGGCGCGCCCGCTGTTGATGGCTCCGGCCTGAGAACCGTCACACCCGCGTTTGAAGGCGTTGTCAGTGGCGCAGTGCACTATCGAGGTGGGAGGTGGTGCAGGTGCCGGTCGGGGCCTACGACTGTGATGTGCTCGTGGTCGGTGGGGGGATCGTCGGGCTGTCCACGGCGTATGCGATCACGCGGGCCGCACCGGGCACGGCGGTCACCGTGCTGGAGAAGGAGCCGGGACCGGCCCGGCACCAGACGGGGCGCAACAGCGGGGTCATCCACAGCGGGATCTACTACCGGCCGGGCTCCCTCAAGGCGCGGTACGCGGTGCGGGGCGCCGCCGAGATGGTCAAGTTCTGCGCCGAGTACGGCATCGCGCACGCCGTCACCGGCAAGCTGATCGTCGCCACCGAGCGGGAGGAGCTGCCCCGGCTGCACGCGCTCGTGCAAAGAGGCCGGGAGAACGGGATTCCGGTCAGGGAGCTGGGCGCCGCGCAGATCGGTGAGTACGAGCCCGAGGTGAGAGGGCTGGCCGCCATACACGTCGGGACCACCGGCGTGTGCGACTTCGTCGGCGTCGCCCGGCAGCTGGCGCGGGCCTCCGGGGCCGAGATCCGCTACGGCGCCCGGGTCGTACGGATCGACCGGCGGCCGGAGCGGGGCGTGGCCGTGCTCACCTCGGGCGGAGACGTCGTACGCGCGCGCGTCCTGGTGAACTGCGCCGGGCTGTACTGCGACGAGATCGCGCGGCTGACCGGGGACGAGCCCCCGGTGCGGATCGTGCCGTTCCGCGGGGAGTACTACGAGCTGGCGCGGCCGGAGCTGGTGCGCGGCCTGGTGTATCCGGTGCCGGACCCCGCCTTCCCGTTCCTCGGGGTCCATCTGACCCGGGGCATCGACGGCGGCGTGCACATCGGCCCCAACGCGGTGCCGGCCCTGGCCCGGGAGGGGTACGGCTGGGGGGTCCTACGGCCCCGGGAGCTGGCCGGGACCGTGGCATGGCCGGGGTCGTGGGCGATCGCCCGGCGGCACTGGAGATACGGCGCGGGGGAGCTGCACCGCTCGCTGTCGAAGGGGGCGTTCCTGGAGGCGGTGCGCAGACTGCTGCCCGGGGCGGAGGCGGACGACCTGGTGCGGGCCCCTGCCGGGGTGCGGGCGCAGGCGGTGTTGCGCGACGGGACGCTGGTGGACGACTTCCTCATCCGAGAAGGGAGCCGGGCGGTGCATGTTCTCAACGCGCCGTCCCCTGCAGCGACCGCCTCTCTGCCGATCGGTCGGGAGGTCGGGCGGCGGGTGCTGTCCATGCTCGGGGCGCTGTAGTGGCCGTACCAGGGAGCTCGCCCCCGGCCCCCGTCCGCCCCCTGGTGGAGCGCCGTAAAATCGGAAGCACTGTGTCTGACTTCCTCAACGCCCCCGAAGCCCCCTCGCCGGCCCCCCACCCCCCCGGCGCGTCCATCCGGCATACCCGGGCCAAGGGGGAGCCGCGGTTTCCGGACGGTCCCAGGGCGGACCCCGCCGGGTCGCACTTCGAGCGGCGGATCCGGAGTTTCCAGCCGCGGCGCAGCCGGGTGACCTCCGGGCAGGCGGACGCGCTGCAGCGGCTGTGGCCCACGTGGGGGCTGGACATCGACGGACAGCGGGTCATCGACCTCCCCGAGCTGTTCGGGAACGACAGGCCCGTCGTCCTGGAGATCGGCTTCGGGATGGGCGAGGCCACCGCGCGGATGGCGGCGGCCGACCCGGACACCAACATCCTCGCCGTCGACGTGCACACCCCAGGGCAGGGCAATCTGCTGGCTCTCGCCGACCGCAACGGGCTGTCCAACGTCCGTGTGGGCAACGGGGACGCGATCATCCTGCTCCGGGAGATGCTCGCCCCCGACACGCTCGACGGGCTGCGCGTGTACTTCCCGGACCCCTGGCCCAAGAAGCGGCACCACAAGCGGCGGCTCATCCAGCCCGAGTTCCTGACCCTCGCCGCGACCCGGCTGAAGCCCGGCGCGCTCGTGCACTGCGCGACCGACTGGGAGCCGTACGCCGAGCAGATGCTCGAGGTGCTCACCGCGCACCCCGACTTCGAGAACACGCAGGCGCACGGCGGTTTCGCAGCACGCCCCGAGTTCCGGCCGCTGACCCGTTTCGAGGGGCAGGGACTGGACAAGGGACACGTGGTGAACGATCTGCTCTTTCGTCGCGTACCCCACCAGGACCGATAATCCGCTCCAGCCCCTCGTCCCGTCACCGTTAGGGTCGATGCCGTGGCCACCAGTCCTCCGTTTCCGACGTATCCGCCGGGTCCCCACGGCCCCGTGCCGTTCCGCCATCCGCACTGGTGGCAGCGCAGGTGGGTGCGGTACGGGGCACTGATCACACTGCTCGCGCTGTCCGGGCTCGTCATCCTGGCGCTGGTGCGCAGACAGACCGGTACCGAGGGGTTTCTCGTCGGGCTCGGTCTCGCCGTGCTGCCCGTGCCGTGGCTCATAGCGGCTTTCCGGTGGCTGGACCGGGTCGAGCCCGGCCCCTGGCGGAACCTGCTCTTCGCGTTCGCCTGGGGGGCCTGCGCGGCGGCGCTGATAGCCATCGTCGCCAACAGCTTCGCGACGAAATGGATAGCCACCGCCACGGCCGATCCGGCCAGTGCGAACACCCTGGGCGCCACCGTGATCGCGCCCATCGTGGAGGAGTCCGCCAAGGCCGCGGCCGTGCTGCTGGTCTTTCTCTTCCGCAGACGTCACTTCACCGGGATCGTCGACGGGGTGGTGATAGCGGGCATCACCGCCACCGGGTTCGCGTTCACCGAGAACATCCTCTACCTGGGTACGGCCTTCGGGGCCGACCAGCTCAGCGGCGGCCGCGGCATCCCCTCCGTCACCGCCGCCACCTTCTTCGTGCGCATCGTGATGTCCCCGTTCGCGCACCCCCTGTTCACCACCATGACCGGCCTCGGCTTCGGCATCGCCGCGCTCTCCGCCGAGCGGCAGCGCGCCCGGCGGGCGCTGCTGCCGGTCTGCGGTCTGCTGCTCGCGATGAGCATGCACGCCTTCTGGAACGGCTCCTCCACCTTCGGCGAGTTCGGCTTCTTCGCCGTCTACGGCGGATTCATGGTGCCCGTGTTCGGGCTGCTGACCTGGCTCGCGATCTGGACGCGGCAGCGGGAACTGCGCACCGTGCGCGAGGAGTTGCCGGCGTATGTGCTGGCCGGGTGGCTGGGGCCGGCCGAGCCGTTCGCGCTCGGGTCGATGCGGGCCCGGCGGACGGCCCGTGACTACGCCCGGCACCACGGCGGCAAGCCGGTGGCGCGGGAGGTGGCGCGCTACGAGACGGACGCCACCTCGCTCGCGTTCCTGCGGCGCCGGGGGCGTCAGGGGAAGGCCGGGGCCGACTTCGTCGTACGGGAGCGGGAGCTGCTGGACGAGCTGTGGAAGCGGAGGAACGCGGCACGGCCGGCGCTGGAGTATGCGGCGCGGATGGCTCCACCGGTTCGGCCGATGTACGCGGCGCCGGTGCCGATGCCCACGGCGTATCGGCCGGGGTACGGCAGTCCGGCGGCGCCCTACTCTGCTTACAACCCGTATCAGTCGTGACCGATCGGGTGGCGGAGGGTATGGCACCGCCGGAATCCGCCGTCGTGGCCGAGCGCCGTTGCGGCGGAGGAATCAAGCCGGCGGGAGGGCTCAGGCAGACGCTGCCGTCAGCCGCGCCAGCTCCTCCTCCGTCAGCTTCAGGTCCGCCACGGCCAGGAGGGCCGGGAGCTGGGCCGGCGTGCGGGCCGAGGCGATCGGGGCCGTGATCGTCGGCTGGGCCGCCAGCCAGGCGAGGGCGACCGTGGCGACGGGGGCGTCGTGGGCACCGGCGATCTCGTCCAGGGCCGCGAGGACCTTCTGGCCGCGCTCGGTCTCCGCGTACTCCTGGGCCCGGCCCGCGCGGGCGCTGTCGACCTTGGTGCCGGGGCGGTACTTGCCGGTCAGGAAGCCTGCGGCGAGGGAGAAGTACGGCACGGCGGACAGGCCCTCCTTGGCGGCCAGGTCCTGCAGCGGGCCCTCGTAGGTGTCGCGGGAGACGAGGTTGTAGTGGGGCTGGAGGGCGACGTAGCGGGCCAGACCCTCGCGGTCGGAGACCTCGAGCGAGGCCTTGAGGCGCTCGGGGCTGATGTTGGAGGCGGCGATGTGGCGGACCTTGCCCGCCTTCACCAGCTCGTCCAGCGCGCCGATGATCTCCTCGACCGGGATCTCGGGCTTGTCGAAGTGGGTGTAGTAGAGGTCGATGTAGTCGGTGTCCAGGCGGCGCAGGGAGGCGTCGGCGGCGGCCTTGATGTTGGCGGCGGACAGGCCCTGGAACTCGGGGTGCTGGCTGACCTTGGTGGCGATGACGACGCGGTCGCGGTTGCCGCGGGCCTTGACCCACTTGCCGATGATCGTCTCGGACTCGCCGCCCCGGTGGCCCTCGATCCACGCCGTGTAGGAGTCGGCGGTGTCGATGAAGTTGCCGCCGGCCGCCGTGTAGGCGTCGAGGACGGCGAAGGAGGTGTCCTCGTCGGCGGTCCAGCCGAAGACGTTGCCGCCGAGGCAGAGCGGGAAGACCTGGAGGTCGGAGGAGCCGAGTGTGCGCAGAGAGGTCATGCTCTGTGCCAACGCCGGCGGTGGATGACCGCATTCCACCACCGGCGTCAGGATCGCCCGAACGGAGGCGTCAGGGGGTGAGGCCCTTGTCCCGCAGCCACGGCGCCGGGTCGATGGCGGTCGCCTGGCCGTTCGGGTGGACCTCCAGGTGCAGGTGCGGGCCGGTGACGTTGCCGGTGGCGCCGACGCGGCCGATGACCTGGCCGGTGGAGACCTTCTGCCCGACGGAGACGTTGATCGAGGACTGGTGGCAGAACCACAGCTCGGTGCCGTCGTCCAGGGTGATGACGGTGCGGTAGCCGTAGGCGCCCGCCCAGCCGGCCTGGGTGACCGTGCCGCTGTGGACGGCCTTGATGAGGGTGCCGGTGGGGGCGGCGAAGTCGAGGCCGGTGTGGTAGCCGGAGGACCACATCGCGCCGGGCTGCCCGAAGGTTCCGGTGATCGTGTACGAGACGACCGGCAGCGTGTACTCCTTGGCCAGCTCGGCCAGCCGCTTGGCCTCGGCGGCCTGCTTGGCGTCGGCCTCCGCCTTCGCCTTGGCGTCGGCGGCCTCGGCGGCGGCGGCCTGCTCCGCCTTGGCGGCCGCGGCGGCGGTCTGCTTGTCGGCCGCGGCGATCGCGGCGACGGTGGCCTTGCTGTCGGCCTTGTTCTGCTGCTGCTCGGCCTGGGCCATGATCCGGTTGCGCAGGGCCTCGCCGGCGTTGCCGCCGCCGGCGCTGTCGGTGGTCACACCGACCTTGCTGAGGCCGGTGGCGGTGGCCTGGGGCGTGTCGGAGGAGCCGCCGAAGATGTGCTCGACGGAGTTCAGGTCCGGCAGGGATATGGAGACCGGCGGCTTGCCGGTGTTGGCGCTGGCCATGCCGCCCGCGCCGACCGCGGCCATCACGCCGACGCCGAGGACGGTGGAGCTGCGCGCGAAGCCGCCGCGCTGCTTGGCGACGCGGTGCCGGCCACGGACCGGGGAGACGGAGTCCTCGGTGGGGTTCCACTCCTCCCAGGGCCCCTCCTCGGCGCGGTAGGCGCCGTAGCCGAAGGTCTCCGGCTGGGCTTGCGGGGGCACGAACGGGGCTTCTGGGGCGGGCCGGTTGGACGCCACTCGGGCGTACTCCTTTCCTTCCTCCGCCTACCGGGTTAGCTGACGGGTTCGGAGCAGGAAGGTCTCCTACGCGCGTATACCGGCCGGTATCCGCGCGATTCACCCCAAGGTGGTGGTTCCCCGGCTCCCTTGCGGGATTAGGCGCGTGCGCACGGAGCCGCCTCTTGTGGCGGCTGGGACGACCGCGCTGCGTTATCGAACGTTAATAGACCTGCGAGTCACTTTCCAAGCCGTTCGGCTTGATCATTAACCTTTTCCGAGCGGGACTTACCGGCCAGGAGTGCGGCAAATGGGGCGAGTTGGCCGCCGCTCAGGAGTCTCGGCGTTTTTGATGGTGACTCAGATGTTATGCGGAGGGCGTCCGTCCGGTCACTGTGGGTGAAGACGATCAGGTGGCGCCGGGCGGCACACCGGGTGGTGTACAGTAGAGACACAACGACGCGGGGTGGAGCAGCTCGGTAGCTCGCTGGGCTCATAACCCAGAGGTCGCAGGTTCAAATCCTGTCCCCGCTACTGAAGACTCAGGGCCGGAATCCATGGGATTCCGGCCCTGAGTGCTTTCCGCCCCTGTACGGGACGGGCCGGGGCGGGCTCACCCCAGCAGATGCCCGTTCGGCGCCTTGGCGGGGCCCTCCAGCTCGGGCAGGACGACCACCTCCGCGCCCGCCTTCGCCAGGACGCCGCTCCCGTCGGCCGCGTCCACGAACGTGTCCGGCTCCCGCCAGGCCGTGACCACCCTGCGCACCCCCGCCCGAAGGATCAGCTCGGCACAGGGCGCGGGCCGCGAGGCCCGCCGGGCGCAGGGCTCCAGGCTGCTGTACACCGTGGCGCCGGCCAGCCGCGGATCCGCCGGGTCGAGCTTGGCGAGGGCGGCCTCCTCCGCATGGACCACTGGGTCGTCTCCCTCGCGCGAGTGACCCCGCGCGAGCTCCGTACCGTCGGCCGCGACCACCACCGCCCCCACACTGAACGCGGTCCGCGAGGGCGGACACAGCGCGGCCAGCTCGCAGGCGGTGCGCAGCCAGTGACGGTCGGCGGCGGTGGCGACGGCACCCGTGCCGGGGGCCGTGGGCTCGTAGCGCATGAGAACAACGTCCTCGATCCGGCGGGTCTCGGTCAGGCGCAGCCGGCCGGCCTGGTAGCCGCCGGGGCCGAACAGGCGGGGCGCGGCCGGGTCGCCGACGAACAGCGGCGCGAGGACCAGCTGGAGCTCGTCGGCGAGCCCCAGCTGGAGCAGCTGGGTGTGGACCGTGCCGCCGCCCTCGACCATCAGCCGTCCGACCCCGCGCACGTCGTGCAGGTGGGACAGCAGGGCCCGCCAGTCGAGGCCGGGGCCGAGCGGGACGACGTCGGCGGTGCCGCCGACGCGGCGGACGGCCCGCTCGGCGCCCTCGTCGGTCGTGTAGACGAGTTTGTCGCCGCCGGTGTGCCAGAAGTTGGCATCGGGGTCGAGGTCGCCGGTGGCGGTGACGGTCACCTTCAGCGGGTACTCCGGCCGGCCCGCCCGCACCCGCGCCGCGCGGCGCTCGGCGGAGTTGACCAGCAGTCGCGGGTTGTCGGCGCGGATCGTGCCGGCGCCGATCAGGATGGCGTCGACGGAGGCCCGTACCGCGTCGACCCGGTCGAAGTCGGCCGGGCTGGACAGCAGGAGCCGGTCGGGGCCGGTGTCGTCCAGGTAGCCGTCGAGAGAGACGGCGGCGGACAGCAGCACGTACGGGTACGACATCGGCGCGGTCTCCCTGCGAGGCGAGTCTTGGTTCAAGTTTGAAACAAACTTACACTGGCGGCATGACGACCCGCTGGCTCAGCCCCGAGGAGCAGCGCGCCTGGCGCGCGTACATGGCCGCGACGCACCTTCTGGAGGACGCGATCGACCGACAGCTCCAGCAGGACGCCGGCATGCCGCACCTGTTCTACTCCGTGCTGGCCAACCTGTCCGAGGCGCCCGACCGGCGGCTGCGGATGACCGACCTCGCCGAGTCGCTGAAGATCACGCGCAGCAGGCTGACGTACGCGGTGACCCGCCTTGAGCGGGACGGGCTGGTACGGCGGGAGGACTGCCGATGGGACAAGCGCAGCAGCATCGCCGTACTGACGGACGAGGGGATGGCCGCACTGGAGCGCACGGCGCCCGGGCATGTCGAGACCGTGCGCGCCACCCTGTTCGACCGGCTCACTCCGGAGCAGGTGCGGCAGCTGGAGGAGATCTGCACGGGGATCGCGCGCGGGCTGCAGGGCGGCGACGCCGAGTCCGGGACGGAGGACGTGCCCTGGCGGCGCCGTTCGTCCTGTTCGTGATTCCCGCTGTTCGTGATTCCCGCCGTTCGTGATTCCTGATTGCTTTAAGTTTGAAACATGGGGTAGGGTCCGTGCGAAGCGCTGCTTCAAATCTGAAGCACCTGCACCTGTCCGCACCCGGAGGGACCCGCATGCCCGACATCCCCGCCGCCACGCCGCGCGCCCGCGTCCGGGTACCGCTGCGCTTCCACGACGGCTACGGCGTCGACGCCGAACTCGTCACCTTCCACGGCCTGGCCGACGGCCAGGAGCATGTCGCCGTCGTCCTCGGCGACCCCGCCCCCGGCACCGTCCCACTGGTGCGCCTGCACTCCGAGTGCCTGACCGGCGACGTCTTCGGTTCGGCCCGCTGCGACTGCGGACCCCAGCTGCGCGAGGCGGTCGAGCGCATCGCCGACCGCGGCGGAGTCCTGCTCTACCTCCGCCAGGAGGGCCGCGGCATCGGCCTCTACAACAAGCTCGACGCCTACGCCCTCCAGGACCAGGGCCTCGACACCTACGAGGCGAACGCCGCGCTCGGCCTGCCGGAGGACGCCCGCGACTACACGGCCGCCGCGCAGATGCTCGCCGCCCTCGGCATCGGGGAGCTGGACCTGCTGTCCAACAACCCCGACAAGGCCGAGCAGTTGCGGGAACTGGACGTGGTCGTACGGGACCGGGTGCCGACCGGTGTCTTCACCACCGCCCACAACGTCCGCTACCTGCGCGCGAAGGTCCTCCAGACCCGGCACACGCTGCCGCTCGCGGAACTGAGCGTGAGCTGAGCCCGGCGGCTCGGCCGGACCACGACCGATCACCGCACTCAGCGGTTGAGGTACGCCAGCACCGCGAGGACGCGCCGGTTGTCGTCGTCGGAGGGCTGCAGGCCGAGCCGCGTGAAGATCGAGGCCGTGTGCTTGGACACCGACCGCTCGGTGATCACCAGGTGCTGGGCGATGGCAGCGTTGGAACGCCCCTCCGCCATCAGCGCGAGCACCTCCCGCTCGCGCGGGCTCAGTGCGGCCACGGCGCCGTCCGCGGAGTTGTGGGCCAGCAGACGGGCGATCACCTCGGGATCCATCGCGGTGCCGCCCGCCGCCACGCGTCGCACCGCGTCGATGAACTGGGCGCCGTCCATCACCCGGTCCTTCAGCAGGTACCCCGTGCCGCCCTGTCCGGCGGCCAGCAACTCGCGGGCGTAGAGCTGCTCGACGTACTGGGAGAGGACCAGGACCGGAAGCCCGGGGGTGAGCCGCCGGGCCTCCAGTGCGGCGCGCAGGCCCTCGTCGGTGAAGGTCGGTGGCAGTCGTACGTCCACGATCGCCGCCTGGGGGCTCTCCGCCGCCACCGCGGCCAGCAGGTCGGGGCCGTTGTCCACGGCCGCCGCCACCTCGAATCCGTGTGCCTCCAGCAGGCGCGTCAGGCCGTCCCTCAGGAGGAAGAGGTCTTCGGCGATGACAACGCGCACGGGATCTCCATGTTCACGATGGTCGGACCGCCGGGCGGGCTGCTGACGGCGAGTACTCCGTCGAAGGCGGCGAGGCGGCGCTCGACACCGCGCAGCCCCGTGCCGGCCGCGGGATCGGCCCCACCCCGGCCGTCGTCGGTGACGGTGATCCGCAGCGTACCCGTGGCCGCGCCGCCGTCATGGCCGATCTCGATCCATATCTGCCGGGCCTCCGCGTGCTTGGTCACATTGGCCAGCAGTTCGCTCACCGTGAAGTAGGCCGCCGACTCCACCGGAGCGGGCGCCCGGCCCGGCAGGTCCGAGGTGAAGTGCAGCCGGTACGGCAGGTCGAGGGCGAGTGCGTGCACCGCGTCGGCCAGGCCCCGGTCGGCCAGTACCGGCGGGTGGATGCCCCGGATCAGGTCACGCAGTTCCGCCAGCGCCCGCGCCGAGGACTCCTTGACCTCGGCCAGCATGCTCCGCGCCGCCTCGGGGTCGGTGGCCAGCAGGTGTTCCGCCGTGTCCAGGGCCATACCCATGGCCACCAGCCGGGCCTGCGCGCCGTCGTGCAGATCGCGCTCGATCCGGCGCATCTCGGCCGCCCCGGCGTCGAGGGTGTCGGACCGGGTCTGCGCCAGGTGGCCGACGCGCTGCGCCAGTTCCTCCTGCCGGCTGGGACCCAGCAGATGGCGGGCCGACCTGCCGTACGCCGCCATCAGCCGGGGCGCGGCCCACAGCACGAGCGGCAGCAACGTCACCAACGCCGTCGTCACCGTGAGGAGTACCAGGAACACATGCACGTTGGGGGGCTGCAGCGAGGCGGAACCGAGGAACGTGCCGAGCAGCTGCGCCGCGACGTAGACGGGGAGGGCGACCAGCGCGGCGAGGACACAGCCCACGCCCCCGGTGAAGGAGGTCCACAGCAGGTCCCGCCAGGTCCCCGGGTCGGTCAGGATCCACCGTGTCCACAGCCGGGTTCGCCCCCACAGCGATCGTCCGCCGGTGGCGGGCGCGGCACGGTACGGCACCGGGACGGGCACCCCGCTCCACGAACCCGCCATCCTCCGGTGCAGCCCGGCCACCCAGCGCATGCCCAGCAGGCTGCAGGGGAGCAGCGGCACGCTGAGCCACACGACGCCGTGGTCGCCGCCGGGCAGCGGCCCGTGACGGACCGCCAGGGCGGCCAGCGTCAGGACCGGCGGGACCAGCAGCGCCGCCCAGCCCTTCCCGAAGACGCCCTCGCCGGCCCGGCCCGCCTCACCACCGCGGACGAGCCGGCGCGCCCCCAGCACCGCGCAGGGAAGCAGGGCGAGGAGTGTCAGCAGCCAGAAGTGGTACCTGTCCTTGCCGGCGCCGCTCGTCATCGCGGAGGCCGGCGGTTGCCACGCCCGGATCACCAGGTCGACCACAAGCAGTCCGGGGACGGCCAGCAGGGCCGCGGCCCCGACCAGGCTGACGCCCCAGACCGCGCCCAGTCGGACCGTCGCCAGGACGCCCCTGCCGACCCGGGACGGCTCGGGTTCCGGTTCCCGCGCGCGCCCCGGCGTGGGCTGCCGAGCACGCTCCTGCCCCCGCGGCTCCCTGCCCGGGCTGATCGCACCACTGCTCACGTCCGTTCTCCTCCCCTGTCGCTCCGGACCAGTGTGCGAGCCGGCCGCATCGGCCGGCATCGGCCCTGGGCCCCGGAACAGGGATGTAGCCAGCTACACCCCCAGGACCCCGCTCAGCCCCGTGTCGGCGAACTCCCGTTTTTCCCTAGCTTCTTCGGCGGCTTCGAGGGACACCGCAGGAGCGGCGCCCCGGTCGTTGCCCCGACACGTGGGAGGACCCGTGACCGCGCCGATCATCGAGATCCGCGACGCGAGCAAGAAGTACGACGGCGGCCCCCCGGCGCTGGCCGGCCTGGACCTGGTGGTGAACGCCGGTGAGGCATTGGCGGTCCTCGGGCCGTCGGGCAGCGGCAAGTCCACCCTGCTCAACCTGATCGCCGGGCTGGACCGGCCCTCCGAGGGCACCGTCACCGTGGACGGACTCCGCCTGGACGGGCTGGGCGAGACCGAGCTGGCGAAGTACCGCAGGGAGCGGATCGGGATGGTCTTCCAGTTCTTCAACCTGCTGGACGACCTGACCGTGGCGGACAACGTGCTGCTGCCGGCGCAGTTGGCGGGCCGACCGCGCGCCCTGGCCCGCCACCGGGCGGCCGACCTGCTGGAGCGCCTGGGAATCGCCCGGCACGCGCGCGCCTTCCCCGGCCGTCTCTCCGGCGGTGAGCGGCAACGGGTCGCGGTGGCAAGGGCGCTGATGAACAGTCCGCGTCTGCTGCTGGCCGACGAGCCGACCGGTGCGCTGGACAGCGCCTCCGCGGTGGAGGTCAGGGACCTGCTGGCCGAGCTGAATCGCGAGGGGCAGACGATCGTGCTGGTCACTCACGACACCGCGCTGGCGGCCTCCTGCGCGACCCGCACCGTCGAACTCGTCGACGGCCGGATCGCGCGCGACGTCATGCGGGCGGTGGCCGGATGAGCGCGCTGGGCAAGGTGGTCCGCGCCGGTGTCGGCCGACGCCGGATGCAGACCCTGGTGATGGTGCTGACCACGACGATGGCGGTGGCCGCGGCCGTGCTGGCGACCGGACTGCTGGTCGCCTCGCGGGCGCCGTTCGAGCATGCCTTCGCCAAGCAGCGCGGGGCGCAGCTGACCGCCTGGTTCGACCCGGCCGGGGCCCCTGCCGCGCAGGTGGCGGCGACCGCACACGTCTCCGGGGTGACCGCCGCGGCCGGTCCCTACCCGGTGCTGTCGCTGTCCCCGCGGGTCGGGGCCAACACGTCGCGGTTGCCGGTGGGCGGTGTCATGCCCGAGATGAGCGTGGTCGGCCGGGCGGACACCGCAGGAGCGGTCGACGACCTGGTGCTCACCGCGGGCCACTGGGCCACGGGCGGCGGACAGATCGTGCTCAGCGACCGGAACCCGCCGCTGGGCCTGGGCGACCGGCTGTCCCTCCCGGACCTGCCGGGCAGGCCGGTGCTGACCGTCGTAGGACTGGCCCGGTCGGTGACCGCGACCGCGGACGCCTGGGTCTCTCCGGCGCAGCTCACGTCCCTGACCGCCCGGGGCGGCAGGCCCGGCCTGCAGATGCTCTACCGCTTCCGCGGCGCCGCCACCGATGCCGACGTCACCGCCGACCGCAAGGCCGTCGAGGCCGCCGTACCACCGGGGTCGCTGACCGGGGCCTCCTCCTACCTCCAGACCGAACGGTCCGCGAACCGCACCGAAGCGACCTTCGTCCCCTTCGTGGTCGCCTTCGGGGTGCTCAGCCTGGTCATGTCGGTGCTGGTCATCGGCACGGTGGTCAGTGGCGCGGCCGGCTCGGCGACCAGGCGCATCGGCATCCTGAAATCCCTGGGCTTCGCCCCGGCGCACGTGGTCCGCGCCTACGTCGCCCAAGCGCTGATCCCCGCCTCGGCCGGCAGCGTTCTCGGCGTCGTGCTCGGCAACCTGATGGCGATCCCGGCCCTGCACGAGGCCCAACGCGCCTACAGCACGGGGTCGTCGGCCGTCGCACCGTGGATCGACCTCGCCGTGCCCGCCGTCGCGCTGGCCGTGGTCGTGGCGACGGCGCTGGTCCCCGCGCTGCGTGCCGGGCGGCTGCGTACGGTCGAGGCGCTCGCCGTGGGCCGGACCCCGCGGGCGGCCCGTGGCCGGGCGGTCCAGCGGTGGCTGGCCGGGCTGCCGCTGCCTCGCGCCCTGAGCCTGGGGCTGGCGAACCCCTTCGCCCGGCCCGCCCGTTCGGCGACGGTGGCGGCGGCCGTCGTCTTCGGCACGGTCGGGGTGACCTTCGGGACCGGCCTGGCGGTCTCGGTGAACGGCGTCCAGAACGGACTCGACCGCAGGGATGCGGGCGCGGTCATGGTCCAGGACATCGCACCACCGTCCGGCAAGGGGGCGCAGGACACGGTCGATCCGGCGCTGATCGCGACGAAGATCGCGGCGCAGCCGGGCACCCGGCGGTACTTCAGCACGGAACAGACCCAGGTCCGTGTGGCCGGTCTGACCGGTTCCGTCCACGTGACCGCTTATCGGGGCTACGGGGGCGACTACTCCTGGGGCGCCTACCAGTTGGTTTCCGGAACCTGGTGCCACGGCCCCGGCCAGGCGGTCGTCCCCTACGGCTTCCTGCGGGCCACCGGAACGCACGTCGGCGACACCGTCACCCTCACCGCGAACGGCCGCCGCGCGGCGGTGCGGATCGTCGGCGAGGACATGGACGTCCGCGAGGGCGGCATGGTCATGCTGACCGACAGCTCCTCCCTGGCCGGCCTCCGCCTCAGGATCCCCTCCGAGACGGTGCAGTTCGACATCGACCTGAAGCCCGGCACCGACGCCACGGCCTACGCGGCCTCGCTGGGCAAGGCCCTGCAACCGCCGGGCATCCTGGTGCTCCCGTCCGGTGACAGGGTCAACCCGACGATCATCGCCATGGACGCGCTGGTGGCGATGTTCACCCTGATGCTGGTCGCGGTGGCCGGGCTCGGTGTCCTCAACACCGTGCTGCTGGACACCCGTGAACGCGTGCACGACCTCGGGGTGTTCAAAGCGCTCGGCATGTCGCCGAGGCAGACCGTCGCCATGGTGCTCACCTCGGTGGCCGGGACCGGGCTGGCGGCCGGTGCGGTCGGCGTGCCGCTCGGCGTGGCCCTGCACCGGTGGGTACTGCCCGTGATGGGCCGCGCAGCAGGCACGGCCCTCCCCAAGGCGGACACCGCGGTGTACTCACCGCCTGTGCTGGTCGCGCTGGTACTGGGCGGCCTGGTGATCGCCACGGCGGGAGCGCTGCTGCCCGCAGGGTGGGCGGCGAGGACGAGGACGGCGGAGGCCCTGAGAAGCGAGTAGCGAGGGCGGGGCCTGCTGCCTCCCGACAGGGGAGAGGTGCGGCTGTTCGGCCGGCCCTGGGAGAGGCGGGCCCTGTCCCGCATCGGAGCGAGCATCAACGGCCCCAGTTTCTATGGTCACTTGTCCGCCCGGCAGAACCTGATGGTGCACGCCCATCTGCTCGGACTGTCCGAGGCGGAGGTCGGCCGTACGCTGGACACGGTCGAACTGAACAGCAGCGACCGGAAGAAGGCGAAGGCCTTCTCCACCGGCATGAAGGGACGCCTGGCCCTGGCCATCGCCATGCTGGGAGACCCGGACCTGCTCATCCTGGACGAACCGCAGAACGGCCTCGACCCGGAGGGCATCGCCGCGCTGCGCGCCATGATGCGCCGCTTCACCGACACCGGGCGCACCATCGTGCTCTCCAGCCATCTGCTGGGCGAGGTCGCCTCGGTCGCCGACGACATCGGCCTGATCGCACAGGGGCGCCTGCGCTACCAGGGAAGTCTGACCGATCTGGCGCCGGACGGGGACCTCGAACGCGCCTACTTCGCGCTGGCCGGCGCCGCCGGCGAAGCCCGGACGGCGGCACGATGACCGCCCTCGTACCCCTGACGCCGCTCGTCGGCCTGCCCGCGACCCTGCGTGCCGAGCGCGCCGTCTGGCGACGCAGCACCGTCGCGTACCTGCCCCTGGGCGGACTGGCCTTCGGGCTCGCCAACAGCGCGATGTTTCTCTCCACCGGCCCCGGCAAGACCTGGAAGGACCTCCTCGGCTACCAGAACCTGTGGGCGATGTTCGTCGGCCCCATGCTCACCGTGCTGCTGGTGGTCACCGCGGCCCGCATCGACCGCGGCGCCCGAGGTGGCGGCACCTGGTGCCGGCCCGTGCCCCCGGGGTACCGGCACCTGAGCCGGTTCGCCGTCCTGGCCGCGCGGTCCCTCCTGCTCAATGTGCTCGGCGCCGGGGCACCCCTGCTGGCACTCGGGCTGCTGTCCAGCACCCAGCGGGTCCCCACCGACCGCGCGGTCGAGGCCGTCCTGGTCCCCTGGGTCTCCCAACTCGGCCTGCTGGCCCTGACCCTGTGGCCGGCCCGGCAGCTGCCTCCGGTGGCGGCCCTCGCCGCCGGGTTCGTGTGGACGGTGCTGGGGGTGGTGAACGCCGAGTCGGCCACCTGGACGGTCCTGCCGTTCACCTGGCTGGACCGCGGGGCCCTGCCGGTCCTCGGCACGCACGCCAACGGTGTCGCCCTGGAAAGCCACTCCGCGCCGGCCGGTGCCTCCCCCTGGCCGCCCGCGCTCCTGGGCGCGCTGCTCGCGGCCCCGTTCCTGCTGCTGCCGCGGCTGCGCCCGTCCGGTAGCCGGAGCGCCAAGCACCGGACGACACTCGACCGGCAGGTCTTCGCACCAGGAGCCACGGCGATCCTGGGCACGGTGACGGAGCCCGCCCCCCGCCTCGAACCGGGCAGGCCCCGGGTGGTCGCCGCCGTACTCGGCATGCTCCGCGGCACCGCACTGACCTGGCTGTGCCCCGGCACTGTCGCACTGATCGCGCTGTGGCTGTCCTGGCACGACCCGAACGCCAGTGTCCAGCTGTTCACTCTGCTGGTCCTGCCCATCGGCGCCCTGGTTCTGGGCCTGGTGGTCTGGAGCGCCGGCGGTCAGGGCTGGCGGGCGGTCGCCTCTCGCGCCACCGGCATCTCGGGCCCCGCTGTCGTGCTCACGCTCGTCACGGTCGCCATCGCGGTCGCCGTGTCGCTGATCACCGCGCTCCTCTGTCTGACGGCCGGCATTCCGGCCGGGCATGCCTGGCCGCTCGCGCTCACCAGCGCGACGGTCGGTGCGATGCTCGCCACGCTCACCCTGTGGCTGGCGATCCGTACGTCACAGGCCGTCGCGGCGGTCGTCGGGATCATCGGCATCCTCTTCGGCGTGCTCGTCGGCGGGACCGCCATGCAGCGGACGCTGTGGCCGCTGATCCCCTACTCGTGGGCCAACTACCTCGACCTGCACCGCATGTCGGTGACGCTCCCGGTGAGCCTGGTCGCCACGGCTCTCTTCACTCTCGGCATCACGCACGCGACCCGAAAGGCGGCGGAGAACTCATGACCACCCCCACGCGCACGCAGTTGCGCACCCGCACACGCACGGCGCGAGCCGGAGTACTGCTCGCCACGGCCGCCGGTCTGGCCCTGCCTCTGATCCTGTCCGCCTGCTCGTCCCAGGAGGGCGACGCCCTCACGAAATGGCCGGCCGCGACGCACAATCCGCAACACATCACCGCCGACCAGCTCAGCTCCGCGTGGCCGGTGAAACCCCAGGAGGGCGACGTCCGCTGCGACACGACCCCGTACAACGGCTTCGCCATCACCTTCACGGCACCCGACGGCAAGGTCTACGCGCTCAATGACGTCGCCCACGACGACAAGGGCTACCCGAGCGCCGACACCATCCGGAAGCCCTCGTCGAAGACGATGTGGCGGCTGCGGTCGTTCGGGATGCAGGTCTGCAGCGTCGACCGGGCCAAGCACATGACACGGACACCGAAGCCTCCGAAGACCCCGTGATGCCGGCAGGCCCTTGCCGCGCAAGCCCCGGAGACGAGTCAGCGCCCGAGCCGACGCAGCCGGCTCGGGCGCTGCGCAGCAGCAACCCACAACCAATGGGACAGGACCCGCAGGCGGCGAGGGATGTCAGGAGAGCCAGTCCGTGTAGCGGGTGGGGGCGAGGTGGGCGTTCTTGTCGGTGAGGACGTCGCCCTTGACGACGGCGAACATGCCGGCGGTGG
This sequence comes from Streptomyces sp. NPDC001153, assembly GCF_053598315.1. Lineage (NCBI taxonomy): Bacteria > Bacillati > Actinomycetota > Actinomycetes > Kitasatosporales > Streptomycetaceae > Streptomyces > Streptomyces sp. NPDC001153. The sequence goes on along the minus strand of NZ_JBSFJZ010000051.1, from coordinate 36,304 downwards.
GGTCGGTGACGACGGTGCGGTTGTCGCCCTTGTGGGACAGGGTGATCCGGCCCAGCTCGTCCAGGGTGAAGATCTCGGGGCCGGCGATGTTGCGGATGCCGTTCAGCGGGGCGCCGGCGGCGACCTCCGCGACCGCGGCGGCCACGTCTTTGGAGGCGATGGGCTGGATGGGCGTGGCGGGCAGCCGGACGGTGTCGGCGTCGGCGGTCCAGGACATGGCGGCGTCCATGAACTCCATGAACTGCGTCGCCCGGACGATCGAGTAGGGGATCGACCCGGCCGCGAGGATGTTCTCCTGGAGCACCTTGGCCCGGTAGTAGTCCAACTCCGGCACGTGTTCCACGCCGACGATCGAGAGGATGACGAAGTGGCCGACGCCGCCCTTGTGGGCTGCCGCCAGGAGGTTGTCCATCGAGGTCTGGAAGAAGGCCAGGGAGGCTTCGTCGAAGGTCGGGGAGTTCGTCAGGTTGACGAGGACGTCGGCTCCCGCCACCGCCTCGTCCAGCCCCTGGCCGCTGATGATGTCGACCCCGGTGGACTTCGAGTGCGGTACCGCCTCGTGTCCGGCGGCGTTCAGGTTCTTGACGACCTGTGACCCGATGAGTCCGGTACCGCCGATGACTGCGATCTTCATGGCATGCCTTTCGTCTTGATCACGTGCGCAATATGGCATATGGGCCGCTATACGGATGCGGCATGAAACGGCCCGTTGATCGGCCGAGGAGGGATGGCGTCACAGACCGTCGACGAACGTGACCGTCTCGTCGAGCGGCGCCCGGCCCATACGGGCGTCACCCGCTGTGACGTCTTCGAACCCGAACGACATGCCGCAGAAGAGGATGAGTTCGTCCGGTGGTGACAGGACCTCCGCGACGGTCTTGTGGTACTTCGCCCAGGCCATCTGCGTGCAGCTGTGCAGCCCTTCGGCGCGGAGCAGCAGCATGACGGTCTGCAGATACATGCCGACATCGGCCCACTGGGGCGAACCCATCTCGCGGTCGATGTAGCAGAACAGGGCGGCGGGCGCACCGAAGCAGTCCCAGTTCGCGGCAGCGGCCCGCTGACGTGCCTCCAGGTCCTCACGCGCGATGCCGAGCGCACCGTAGCGCTGCTCGCCGAAGGCGGATCGGCGCTCGCGGTACGGAGACTTCAGTGCGGGCGGATACATCTCGTACTCCGGCGTGTCCCAGGGGTCGCCCGAGGCCAGGCGCTCGCCGGCCCGTTTCTTGAGTTCGGCCAGCGGTGCGCCGGTCAGCACGTAGGTGTGCCACGGCTGGAGGTTCGATCCGGACGGCGCCCAGGCCGCGGCGGACAGCACGCGCTCCAGTGTCTTCCTCGGGACGGGTTGGTCGGTGAACCGACGCACCGCTCGTCGGCTCGTGACCGCCTCGTAGACGTCCACGATCACCCGCCTCCACCTCTGGTCCGGTTCACCTTCATCACACTCAAAATGGTATCACTCAATACCGTATCGTGTGCAACTATTATCGAGCGCGAATCCCCAGCCCCTGGTTCCCCGCCTCGGGCGCCGTTCCTTGGAGAAAACCCATGGCCACGCTGCTGCACATCGACTCGTCCGTGTTCCCGGGCGAGGCGTCCTCGTCCCGTTCGGTCACGGCCGCCTTCCGCAAGACCTGGGAGGAACAGCACCCGGAGGGCACGGTGATCTACCGCGACCTGGCCGCCGCCCCTGTCCCGCACATCACCGCCGCCGCATGGTCCGCCGGTTACGCCGCCCCCGCCGAGCGCACCCCGGAGCAGTCCGCCGCGTTCGCCGCACGCGTGAAGCTCATCGAGGAACTGGAGGAGGCGGACGCCGTACTGATCGGTGCTCCCATGTACAACTTCTCGATCCCGTCGACCCTCAAGGCGTGGCTGGACAGCGTGCTCCTGCTCGGCCGCACCGCGGGCGAGACGCCCTCGGCCCAGGGCACCCCGGTGATCGTCGTCGCCAGCCGTGGCGGCTCCTACGCGCCGGGCACCCCGCGCGAGGGCTACGAGTTCGTACAGAACTATCTGGAGGCCGTCCTCAGGGGAACTCTCGGCCTGGACCTCGACTTCATCGTCCCGGAGCTCACCATGGCCCCCCGCAACCCGGCCATGTCAGAACTGGTCCCTCTCTACGAGGCGTCCCGCAACCGCGCCTTCGAGGACGCGACCGCCAAGGCCAAAGAACTCGCGGAGCGCCTCGCCGCGTGACCCCCTGGCCGTGGACGCCGTGTGACGCCCCGTCCCAGGAGGTCACACGGCGTCGTCGGCGCGTGCACCCCTCCGACGGTGGCCGTGGCGCCCTGTACAGCACACCGCCGGCCACGTATGCGGGCGCGTCACCCTCAATGCCGGTTTCGCGGTGGAAGCCGCATGAGACCAAGGGCGCCGACGCGGCCGACAACCGGTGCGCCCGCGCGCTTACGCCTCGTCGTCCGCCGGATGGGCAAGCCGTGTCAGCAGATCCCTCAGCTTCTCGGGCTCACCGGGCCCCAATTCCGCAACCAGACGCTCAGCCAGAGGCTCCGCAGCGACGTGGACTGCATCGAAGAGCTCCAGCCCCTGAGGAGTGATCTCCACCGCCCGCACCCGCCGGTCCCCCGGAACGAGCTTGCGTACGGCCAGCCCCTTCCGCTCCAGGTCGTCCACGACCCGCATGATTCCGGCCTTGTCCGACCCCGTCGCCGCCACCAGATCCCGCTGCACCGTGGGCCCGTGATTGACCAGCTCGATCAGTACCGCGAAATGCCGCAACTCGATGCCGAGCGGCCGAAGCGCCTCCCCCATCACCGCGGCCGCGCGCCAGTGCGCCCGGCGCAGCAGCAGACCCAGAGCGAAAGGCGACGTGTCCCCGGGGCGGTCGGTCGCATGCGAGGTGGTGGGGCGGTGAGGAACGTCAGCGGCCATGAGGCCAGACTACTTCATTCGATACGGTATCGCCTGAAACTAAATATGCGGGACGGCGCCGCTGGTATCGCAGTGCAACATCCCCGGCCCCGTCCGACAGCCGCCTGATCGTCCGCCGAGGTCCCAGCCGGACCGCAGGCCACGGGCACATCCGCTCACGCATCGCTCACGCACGGGCCCGAAAACGCCGCAGCGCCCGAGCGGGCCGAAGCCGACTCAGGCGCTGCGTAGCAGGGCAGAGGCCATACCCCCCGCCTACCAGCCGTAGGCCCTGTGGGACTCGAACCCACAACCAATGGATTAAAAGTCCACTGCTCTGCCAATTGAGCTAAGGGCCCAGGCGATGTTGCCTGTCCGAGCATAGCCGGACGAGGCCGTGTCTCCGATCGGGTATCGGTGACGCGGCCGCGTCGGGAGGGGACCAAGGTTTCGGATGGTCACTTTTCGACCGGGTTCGGGGCCGGGGCCGCCCGCTCCCCGGTGAGGAACCAGTGACGGGCCGAGGCGAGCCACCAGGTCGCGGCGAAGCCGAGGACGACCAGGACGGCGACGGGGGCGTAGTTGAAGGTCTGCGAGGTGACCGGGGAGACCTGCGGGAGCATGAAGAGGACGGTGATCGCGGCCACCCACAGCACCGAGACCACGCCGATCACGCCCGACCAGCGGCCCAGGTGCCAGGGCCCTCGCTCGAAGGCGGCGCCCCTGCGGACCCGCAGGAAGGTCGGGATGACGTACGCGATGTAGAGGCCGATGACGGCGATCGAGGTCACCGCCGCGTACGCCGTCGAATTGATCAGATAGGGCAGGCCGAGGACCAGGGCGGCCAGCGCGGCCAGCCAGACCGCCGCCACGGGTGTGCGGGTGCGCGGGCTGACCGTGTGCCAGACGCGGGAGAAGGGCAGCGCGCCGTCGCGCGAAAAGGCGTAGATCATGCGGCTGTTGGCGGTCACCGAGGCCATGCCGCAGAAGAGCTGGGCGCCGATCACCACCAGCAGCAACAGCTTCCCCGTCGTCGCTCCCAGCGCGTCCAGGAGGATCTGGGCCGGGGGCGCGCCCGTCGGGGACGTCAGTTCCTTGTCGTACGACTGGATCGCGAACGTGAAGCCGAGCAGGAGCACGAAGCCGGCGATCCAGGACGTCCAGATCGAGCGGACGATGCCCTTCGGGCCCGCCGTGGACGCGTCGTGGGTCTCCTCGGTCATGTGGGCGGAGGCGTCGTAGCCGGTGAAGGTGTACTGGGCCATCAGCAGGCCGAGCAGGACGACGTACGTGCCGCTGCCCCAGCCCGTCTCGTTGACGAACTTCGTGAACACGAACGTCGCCGACTGGTGGTGGTCGGGGACGAAGGCGAGCGCGCCGACGATCACCGCCACGCCCAGCACGTGCCACCACACGCTCACGTCGTTCAGGAACGCGACGACCCGGACACCGAAGGTGTTCAGCAGGCCGTGGAGGATCAGGATCGCCGCGAAGAGGAGGACCGTGCGGCCCGGGGTCACCTCGAAGCCGAACTGCAGGTTCAGGTACGCGCCGAGGAAGGAGGCCGCGCCGAAGTCGATGCCGGCGGTCACCGCGACCTGGCCCAGCACGTTGAACCAGCCGGTGAACCAGGCCCAGGCCGCCGCCGAGCGCGGTGGCGCCAGGCGGTGCGCCCAGAAGTACAGGCCCGCCGAGGTGGGGTACGCCGAGCAGATCTCGGCCATCGACAGGCCGACGAACAGGGTCATCAGGCCCACCGCCACCCAGCCCCAGGTGATCACCGCGGGGCCGCCGGTGGTCATGCCGAAGAGATACAGGGTCAGGCAGCCGGACAGGACCGAGATGATCGTGAAGGAGACGGCGTAGTTCGAGAACGCCGACATCCGGCGGGCGAGGACCTGGGTGTAACCGAGCTGGGCCAGCCGTTCCTCGTCCGACAGGCCCGACGGGCCGGACGCTTCCTGCTGCCCGCTCACTCTCGCGTCATCTGTCATGCCCCCAGCAATTCCCTCCCCGGGGGCGTGACATGCGTCACGCGGTGGCGAAAAAGGGCCCGTACGACGTGGTCGTACGGGCCCTTCTCAGGTCACTCGGCGGCGCTCACCCGGCGTCAGCCGTTGCGCTTCCAGCGCGGCTTGTCCTCGCGGCGGCCGAAGGAGCCGTTGCCGCGATGGTCGTCACGGCGGCCGAAGGGACGCTCGTGGCCGCCGGTGCGGAAGCCCGGGCGGTCGTCGCGGCGGTCACGGTTGAACGGGCGGTCGCTGCCCCGGTGCCCGGCGCGCTCGTCCCGGCGGAAGCCGCCACGCTCGCCACGGTCCCGGTCGAAGGAACGGCCACCGCGGTCGTCACGGCGCTCGAAGCCCCGCTCACCGCGGTCGCGGTCGAACGGGCGACGGTCGTCACGGCGGTCGTCGCGGCGGTCGTCACGCCGCTCGAAGCCGCGGCCGCCCCGCTCGCCACGGTCCCGGTCGAAGGAACGGCCACCGCGGTCGTCACGGCGGTCACGGTCGAACGGACGACGGTCGTCACGGCGCTCGAAGCCCCGCCCACCACGGTCGCCCCGCTCCTCACGGCGCTCGAAGCCCCGCTCAGCACGGTCACGGTCGAACGAGCGGCGCTCGTCGCGACGCTCGAAGCCACGGCCACCGCGGTCACCACGGTCGTCACGGCGGTCGTAACCACCGCGGTCGCGGTCGAAGCCCCGGTCCCGGTCGTGGCCGCGCCGCTCCCGGCGCTCGTACGGCGCCGAAGCCGCCGGACGCTCCTCGCGCTCGGTCTCCCGCTCCGCCGGCTCCTCGGCCACGGCCGCGAGCTCCTCGGCCGCCGTCGCCTGGGCCTCGGCCACCGCGGCGTCCGGGTCCTCGCCACGCTCACGGGCGACGCGGGCGACCAGCCGGTCGGCCTCCTCGCGCAGCTCGGTCGCACGGCGCTGGGCGCGCTCCAGCTGCTTGGTCAGCTGGGTGACCTCGCGCTCGGCCTGCTGGGCGGCGTTGGCGGCGGACTCGGCCTGGACCTCTGTCATGGAGCGGGCGCCGGTGATCTCGGCGACCTCCGGGTCGAAGGCGCCGGCACCCTGGATGATGTGGCGGGCCGCGTCGACGCCGGCGTCCTCCATCAGACGGAAGATCTGGCGGCGCTGGTGCGGCAGGGAGAGCGACACGACCGTGCCGGTGCGGCCCGCGCGGGCGGTACGGCCGGCGCGGTGCAGGTAGTCCTTGTGGTCGCCGGCCGGGTCCACGTTCAGGACCAGGTCGATGCCGTCCACGTGGATGCCGCGGGCGGCGACGTCGGTGGCGACCAGGACGTTGACGTACCCGTCCTTGAAGTCGGCCAGCGTGCGGGTACGGGCGCCCTGGGTCATGCCGCCGTGCAGCGCGTCGGCCTTCACACCGGCGTCGCGCAGCTGCTCGGCGACGCGGTCGGCGCCCAGCTGGGTGCGGACGAAGATGATCGTGCGGCCCTTGCGGGAGGCGATCGCGGCGGTGACCGGCGCCTTGTCCTTGGGCTTCACGATGAGGATGTGGTGCGACATGGTCGTCACCGCGCCCTGGGCCGCGTCCACCTCGTGGGAGACGGGGCTGTTCAGGTAGCGGTCGACGAGGGTCTGGATCTCGTTCTCCATCGTGGCGGAGAAGAGCATGCGCTGGCCGCCGGCCGGGACCTGGTCGAGCAGCTCGGTGACCTCGGGCAGGAAGCCCAGGTCGGACATCTGGTCGGCCTCGTCCAGGACGGCGATCTGCACGTCCTCGAGGGAGCAGGCGCCGCGGTTGATGATGTCGCGCAGGCGGCCCGGGGTGGCGACGAGGATGTCGACGCCGCGCTCCAGGGCGTAGATCTGGTTGCCCATGGAGGTGCCGCCGCAGACGACCTTCATCTTCAGGCCGACGACGTCGCCGTACGGCTGGAGGGCGTCGGCCACCTGCATGGCCAGCTCGCGGGTCGGGGTGAGGATGACGGCGCGGGGCCGCTTCCTCTCGGTGCGGCCGCCGGCCAGCTGGGCCAGGGTCGGCAGACCGAAGGAGAGGGTCTTGCCGGAGCCGGTGCGGCCACGGCCGAGGATGTCCTTGCCGGCCAGGGCGTCCGGGATGGTCGCGGCCTGGATCGGGAAGGGGGTCGTCACGCCGTTCTGCGCGAGCTTGCGCACGACGCCCTCGGGCAGGCCGAGGTCGGCGAAGGTGGTCTGGGGGGTGGTGTCAGCGGCCTCGGGGGCCTCGGTGATCTCGGCCGTCGCGTCGGCGAGCTCCTTGTCGAGCTCGCTGAGCTCGTTGAACTCGTTCTCGGACACGACGAACTGATCAGTACTGGACACGGACATGCGAATGCGAAACCTTCCGGAGTCTCGTCGGCACGCGCCCGTCAACTCCGTGATTCGCTCACGACCGCCTCGATGCGGTCCGCCACGGCAAAGGAGAGTACGCGCCACACGGCGCGCTCTGTGGTGGCGCCGGGCAAATGGGATCAAACGATCTACCACCATACGCACCCACCACCCCTGAACGCAAACTGGCTCCGTTTCCGCAGGTGAGCCGCATCGCCGTGCCCCGGCGACCACACCCGGGGACCAGGTGCCGAGATCACGAACCGACGCCCGCCCCGGGCTCCGGTGCCGGTTCGCGCTGGACGAGCTGCGTTCCCGCCGCCTGATGGGCCGAGGAGGACGGCTCGGCCGACGGGGGCTCGGAGGTCGCCGGCGGCGGGCTGGAGGCGGGCGGCTCGGGCGGGGCGGAGGTGGCCGTCGGCGTCGGCGGGGCATTGCTCGGCGCCGGGCCGCCGGGGTCGACGGTCCGGCCGGGCCCGCCGGGCGGCGCGGGGGCCACGGGCGAGCTGACCTTGCCGGACGGGGCGGTGGCCGACGGGGAGGCCGACTTCTCTCCCGGCTTCTTCTTGCCGCCGTGCTCGTGCTTGCCGTCGTCGGCCGCGCCGTCGTGCCCGCCGAAACCTCCGGCGCCGTGCACCGGGCCGCCGTCGGGCGCCTCGCCGCCGTGCCGCCCCGCCGAGTGCGAGCGCCTGGCCGGGCCCGCGTCGTCACCCACGTTCACACAGCCGGCGGCAGCGGCGAGGGCCAGCACCGTGACGGTGAGCCGGACGGGTACGGACAAGGGGCGCACGGCGGCCACCTCCGGAGGCAAGGAAAGAAGTCAACCTCCCCAACTCCCGCCGCCCGCAAGAGGACACGCGCCGCGTTCGCACCGGCGCTCACCCAGGGGCGGGGCGCTCACCCGTAGCCGAGGGTGTGCAGCCGTGCGTCGTCGATGCCGAAGTGGTGGGCGATCTCGTGCACCACGGTCACCTCGGTCTCCGCGACGACGTCCTCGCGGGAGTCGCACATCCGCAGTGTGGGCCCGCGGTAGACGGTGATCCGGTCCGGCAGCACGCCCGCGTACCACTCGCCCCGGTCGGTCAGCGGCGTGCCCTCGTACAGTCCGAGCAGCTCGGGGTCGTCGGCGGGCGGTTCGTCCTCCACGAACACCGCCACGTTGTCCATGAGCCGCATCAGCTCCGGCGGGATCCGGTCGAGCGCCTCGGCGACCAGTTCCTCGAACTCCTCGCGCGTCATCTCCAGCACATGGTCATTGTCCGGTACGAGGGCCCGTACGAGAGTGGTGCGGCACCGCATATCCGCCCCCGTACTTGGGCATACGGCACCAATGGTCCGCGTCCCTGTCGCAGCCCTCCGCACGATGACGAACCGCCTGCGCCCCGCGACGAGCCGCACGCACCCTGCCCGTCGCGGTGCCCGCCCGCTCCCCGCCCTGGAACTCGCCGCCCGCCCCCATCCCTGGCTCCGCGCCCTCGGCCTGACGGCCGTGGTCCTCGTCGGCGCCTGGCTGGGCCTGCTGATCGTCGGCAATGTACGGGCCCCGGTCGGGCCGATGAACACGACGATGGCGCTGCGCCCGTCGCTCACCGGCGGCACGAAGATCAACGTCTCGCCGCTGGGCGCGCTCACCCTGGACAGCCATGTGGCACCGGTCCGCCTGGACGTCAACGTGGACCAGCTGGACGCACTCCGCGCCCAGGCCCTGGTGGACCACCCCGAGCGGATCTCCGGCCTCCAGGACGAGGTCGCCAGGGACGTCGAGCACGGCACGCTGGACCTGGCCGTGCGCTCCTGTGTCGCCGTGGTCGCCGGCGCCACGGCCCTCGGCCTCGCCGTCTACCGCACCCCCCGCCGCTCCCTGGCCGCCGGCGGCCTCGCTCTGGCCCTGCTGGCCGCGTCCGGGGCGAGCGCGTACGCCACCTGGAACCCGAAGTCGATCCTCGAGCCGAAGTTCTCCGGGCTGCTCACCTCGGCACCGGCGGTGGTCGGCAACGCGCGCAGCATCGTCACGGAGTTCGACGTCTACCAGAAGGAGCTGGCCCGCCTGGTGACGAACGTGACGAAGCTCTACGACGTCACCTCCACGCTCCCGGCCTACCAGCCGGACCCCTCCACCATCCGGGTCCTGCACGTGTCGGACATCCATCTCAACCCGGCGAGCTGGAAGATCATCGCCTCGCTGGTGGACCAGTACAAGGTGAACGTGATCGTCGACTCCGGCGACACGATGGACCACGGTACGGCGGCGGAGAACGGCTTCCTGGACCCGGTCCGGGACCTGGGCGCGCCGTACGTCTGGGTGCGGGGCAACCATGACTCCCGGACCACCCAGCGCTATCTGGAGCGCATGAAGAACGTGCACGTCCTGGACGACGGCCGGGCGCAGACGGTCGCGGGACTGCGTTTCGCGGGCATCGGGGACCCGCAGTTCACCCCCGACCGCTCGGTGGTGCCCGGCGGGGACGCGGCCGAGCGGCTTGCGGGAGACCGGCTGGCCAGCGCCCTGCGCGACCAGCGGGCGGCCGGCACCCCGGTCGATGTGGCGATCGCCCACGAGCCGTCGGCGGCCCGCGAGACGGACGGCGTGGTGCCGCTGGTGCTGTGCGGCCATCTGCACCACGAGGGGGACGAGATGCTGCCCTACGGCACCCGGCTGCGCATGGAGGGTTCCACGGGCGGAAGCGGGCTGCGGGCACTGGAACGCGCGTACCCCGCCCCCATCGAGGCCTCGATCCTCTACTTCGACCGCCACAGCCACCGTCTCCAGGCCTGGGACGCGATCAAACTGGGCGGGCTGGGCGAGGCGACGGCCGAGGTCAGCCGCCATCTGTCGGACGAGAACCGGCCGAGGACCACCCCCTCCCCGGGCACCCCGTCCCCCGCTACCCCCGCCTCGTCCGCCCCCTCGCCGTAAACCGTTTTGGCGATCCTCCCCGCCATCCCATATGCTTCTCACGTCCCCGACGCGCTGAGAAGCGCCCAGGCGGGCCGATAGCCCTCATCGTCTAGCGGCCTAGGACGCCGCCCTTTCAAGGCGGTAGCACGGGTTCGAATCCCGTTGGGGGCACGCAATACCGTGTGCGACACTGTTGCACGCACGCTTGGTCCTGTGGAGCAGTTTGGAGTGCTCGCCACCCTGTCAAGGTGGAGGCCGCGGGTTCAAATCCCGTCAGGACCGCTGGTGTTTCACGTGAAACACCGTGGCTGGGTAGCTCAGTTGGTACGAGCGTCCGCCTGAAAAGCGGAAGGTCGCCGGTTCGACCCCGGCCCCAGCCACAGCCGCCCTCACCAGGGCATGAGCCCCTCCCCGATTCCGCCGGGGAGGGGCTTTTTCGTGCCACCTACGCCAACCGATACGCCAACGACTCTCAGGAGAGGGTGTCACCCAGCTTCCTGAGCGCCTTCCGCTGCTCGTCCAGGGAGGCGTGCGCGTAGACCTTCATGGTCACCCCGATGTCACTGTGACCCACGATCTGCCGGACGATGTGGGGCGGCACCCCGAGGTCCAGCAGCAGCGAGACGGCCGAGTGCCGGAGATCGTGAAACCGGATCTCCAGACCGAGACGCTCCCGGAGCGGATACCAGCTACGCCGGAGGTTGTCCGGCTCCAGCGGGGTGCCGATGCGGGATGTGAAGACCAGACCCTCTTCCTTCCACTCCACGCCCGCGGCGGCCCGCTCCTGTGCCTGCCGCTCACGGTGCTCGGTGAGCGCCTTCACCACGAGGGGCGGTAGTGGGACCGTGCGGACGGATGCCAGGGTCTTGGGCTTGACGAGTCGCAGCTCTCCCCCGACGCGCTGTAGCGCTCGCTCCACGGTGAGCGTCTCTCGGTCGAGGTCGACCGCGTCCCACCGAAGCCCCAGCAACTCGCCGCGCCGCATCCCCAGGACCAGGGCCAGCACGTAGACGGCGTGCAGCCGGTCGTCTCCGGATGCGCGGAGCAGAAGCCGGGCATCGGCGACGCTCAGCCCCTTCCCGGTGTCGTACGAGGGCGTAGGGACCTGTACGAGCTGGGCGACGTTCCGCACGATCAGTTCCTCCCGTACGGCGTTCTGCAGCGCGTTGCGGAGTACGGCGTGAATTGACTGCACCATGCGGCGGGACAGCAGGGTCTTGCAGCACTCGCCCGCCGCGCAGCACTCCGGCTCCGGACGCTCCTTGTCCCAGCCGTGCTTGCAGCACTGGCACTCGGACGCGACGCGAGCGAGCCACGTCCGAACCTCGGCGGCCCGGAGGGTTCGGATCTTCTTCCGGCCGAGTCCCGGAACGAGGTGGACACGCGCCACGCTCTCGTAGCCCTGGTAGGTCTTGGGGCGCCGGTGGACCTTGACCACCGTGGCGAGCCAGTAGGTGAGGTAGTCCTCCAGGTTCATGTTTGTGTCGGGCACCGGGATGCCCTGGTTCTCCTGAGCCTGGAGTTCGGTGATCTTCTGCCGCACCTCGTCACGGGTCTTGCCGTAGACCGAGACGCGCTTACGGATGCCGCTCGTCGTGGTCACGTACACGCGACCGTGGTACGTGCCGTCTTTGCGGATGGTGATGCTGCCTTCGCCGTTGGCACGCTTGGCCATCAGTCGTCGTCTCCCAACCGGTTCTGGATGTAGGTGCGGAGGGCATCGGCCGGTACGCGTCGAGCGCGGCCGATGGTGAAGCTCTGGAGCTGCTTGGACCTGATGAGGTCGTAGACCTTGAAGCGGCTCAGCCGCAGCGCGGCCATGACCTCGGGGACCGTGAGCGCCTCGTGGCTCGGGGGCAGGGCGGTGCTCATGCGGTGACTCCTCCGGGGAACAGTCCTTCGGGGGCCTCTCTGGGGGCCGCTACTTCCGCTACCGCCGCTACCGCGCAGGTCAGGGGCCTGTTCGAGGTAGCGGGAAGGGGTAGCGGTAGCGGATGGGGTAGCGGCTCGCGGTGGTGCTTGCCGCTACCCCGTTGCTGCTGGTCAGACCGCGTTTTCCGTGCCGGGTAGCGGAGGTAGCGGACTTTCCGGGGGTGGGGGGCAGTAGCGGGCCCATGCGTCCCGGAGATCGGCGGCGTAGTAGCCCTTGAGGACGCTTCCGGCGGTCTTGATGTTGCGGGAGGTGATCGGCTCGTTGTCGGCCGTCATGTACTCGGCGAGCATCCGGGACAGGCGCCGGTTGTCGAGGGGCTTGCCGTGCAGATCGGCCCATGGGGCGTCGTCCAGGGCGTTCAGCCGGTCGAGGATGGCGACGGTGGGCAAGCGGTCGATGCCGACCATGACGTGATCGCGCAGGTCGGTCAGCAGCCGGATTCCAAGGCTGCCCTTGTCGTTGGCCTTGGAGGCGGTCACCAGCGTCACGCACGCCGCGCGGGCCCGTTCGGGCCAGGCGCCGCCGGCCGCGTCGGCTACGGCGAGCAGGGGTTCCCACACATCCGCCGGCCGGTCGGTGACCCCGTCCGGCATGTCGGGCCACGCACCCATGACGAACCCCCGGGCGTGTTCGGCCCATTGCGCGAGCCGGTCACGCAGCTTGTGCCCCTCCGCCTCGTGGACGCGGGCCCGGAAAGGTTCGATGCGTTCGTTGCGAGCCCGGCGCCGCATGCGGATCACAACGGAGCGGGTCATGATCGTGTCCGGCAGGTTGCCGAGTCCGGCGACGGCGACCCCGGCGTACGAGGGAAAGGCTTGAACGGTCTGGTTGCCGCCGTCGCCGATACACCGGTAGGTGACTCCGGTCCGACGGTGCCCGGCGTTCAGGAACCCGCGCAGCTCCTCGTTGTCCCCCGCCTTGGGCCCGAAGATCGTGTCGATCTCATCGAACAGGATCGTTGGCCGGCCGGTCGGGTTGGACACGGACCGGAACAGGGCGGCGGCGGACGCGTTGACGGCCGTCATCGGCTGCGGGACAAGGGTTTCCACGATCTCCAGCGCGCGGGACTTCCCGGACCCCGGTTCCGGAGAGAGGAAGGCCAGACGCGGGGTGGAGTCGAAGCAGTCGAGCAGGTGGGCGTGGGCGTCCCACAGCGCGACGGCGACGTAGGCGGCCTCGGTGGGGAAGACGTTGAAGCGTCGGTGGAAGGCTTCCACCTCGTCCAGCAGCGCGGCCCCGTCAATGGTGGGGGTCATGCGGCGGCCCTTCCTTCCTGGGAGCTCCGGAGCGGGCAGGTCTCGCGGTGGGCGGTGTGAGCTTCGATCAGTGCGAGCACCCGGGCGTGGCCGACGGCGCTTCGATCCCAGCCACACAGGCACTTGGAGGTGGCCGTGGGCACCGTGCCGCGCGAGGCGCAGATGTGCAGCCACGCGACGTACCGGCCGTCTCCGGCCTGCGGCTCAGAGCGAAGAGCAGAAGGGACGCCCTTGCGGGCGGCGCCTTTCGGCTCGCCTATGGCCGTCGCGTCCACAGCCTGTGGAGCGGCGTGCGGGTGCCGGGTCGCGGCGGGCAGGCTCTTAGTAGGCGGGGGGCTGGTCACGCTGCACCCCTCCCAGCCGAGTTCTCGCCGATGGACCAGTCCAGGCCGCGCCGGATCACGTCGTCGTAGTAGCGCTGAGGCTGGGTCGCGTTGCCCGCCGCTGCCCTACTAAGAGCCTGCTCAACCTCCGCGCGGGTGAGGTCGCCAGACGCGACCAGCCGACCGAGCGCGCGTGCGGCCCGCAGAAGGGTCGCGTTGCGGGTGCCGTCGGCGGCGTGGGCGACGTTGGCGACCTCGTTGCGCAGGGCTGCCGCCGCGTATCCGCCCGCGCGGGTGGTGAACGGCACCGTGGCGGCCTGTGCGGGCTTCTGAGGCGGTTTCAGGGCCTTAAACAGCCAGTTGGGCAGCGGGGCGGGCTCACGGTCGTCCAGGACCGTATACGCGCCGTCCGGGGTCGTGCTGCCGGCCGCGACGACGTACCCGCCCCACCCCCGGGTGTCGATCTTCCGGGCCAGTCGTCCGGCGGTGTTGTGCAGCCGGGCGCCGGGAGGCTGGGTGAAGTACAGGTGCTCACCGCCGCGCGCGGTCCGCACTCGGTAGGTAGGTGGGACGGTCTGTCCGGCGCGCTCGCAGAGCGCCGCAAAGTTGGCGACGCCGTCAGGCGTTCCTTTCGGCTCTTGCGGTTTGAGCGTGTCCAGGTCGACCACGAGCAGTCCGGATGGACCGGTCGCGATCCCGATGTTGTACGGCTGTTGAGCCCATGCCGCGATCAAGAGTTCGGTGTCGGTGGTGGCGCGCTGCTCGGGGGTCTTGTGCCCGTCCGCACAGCGGCCGGTGCCGGGGCAGTACTTCTCTGCGTGCCCGGCCGGCCGCTTGTCCCCGGGGCGCAGGGGGATGACGTGCCAGCCACGCTGTGTGGCCTGTGTCGCCCAGGCCAGCAGACCGAGACGGACCAGGTCGGTAGAGGCGGGGGCGTTCATGCCGCGCTCCTGTCCGTGAGCAGCGTCTGACGGTGGTCGGGGATGGCGTTGATGACGCGCTGACGCCAGCGCAGCGCGTAGGGAAGGCAGTTGGCGCAGTTCTTGTGGGTGTGGCCGGGCATGGGGGGCCTGCGGCGGGCGTGGTAGCTCCACGCCGCACTGTCTGCGGAGGCGAGGAGGTGGCCGACTCGTTGCAGACCGAGGGTTTTGAAGCCGAAGCCGTGCAGCCTCAGGCCGTGGGCGGCCATCGCGGTGACGATGGCCGCGCCCTCGCGGGTGGACTGCAAGCGGCAGACGGACCCCAGCCCCACCGTGGGTTCGCGGCGCAGGTCGACGCCGGCGCGCTCGTAGAGTTCTACGCACTGCTCGTACTCGGCGACCGTGCGGCCTTGCAGCACGGGGACGATGCGCAGGTCGGGGGCGAGGGAGCGCAGTTCCAGGAAGTTGGCGACGGTCCGGCGCTGATGCTCGGGCACGCTGAGGTGAGTACCGACGAACGTGAGCGGGCCCGCCTGCCCGCCGTGGATGATGAGGTCTTCGCACATCCAGTCCTGCGGGGCGGCCCACTCGTAAGGGCCGACGCATTCCCAGATGCGGCGCAGGTCATCCACGTACTGGCGGGGGGAGCGGGTCCAGCGGCCGTGACGCTGGAGTTCGGTGAAGCCGCCGGAGTCGACCGCGTACGGGCCGCGTGCCGACTCCAGCCGGGCCGCGCCGGCGAAGTGCTCCGACTTCAAGAACAACGGCACGTCGGTGAGCTT
Organism: Streptomyces sp. NPDC001153; assembly: GCF_053598315.1. Taxonomy (NCBI): domain Bacteria; kingdom Bacillati; phylum Actinomycetota; class Actinomycetes; order Kitasatosporales; family Streptomycetaceae; genus Streptomyces; species Streptomyces sp. NPDC001153. The sequence continues at coordinate 20,999 of NZ_JBSFJZ010000051.1, read as the reverse complement.
GATCCAGTGCCGCTTGTGCGTGGTCAGGTAGAACCGCATCCCGCCCGGAGCGGGAGCTCCCGCCACGCGGGCGGGGTTGGCCGGCAGTGGGGCTCGCCGGACGTGGGCCGGTTGGGTCATGCTGGATGCCTCCAACAGGTCTTTTGCGGACTGGTTGGCAAGGGCGGCCCCGGATCTTTGGCGAGACGAGGGGGCCGCCCTTGGCGTGGCTAGCGGTTGGTGGTGCGGGCGAACAGGCCGCGCGTGTGCGTGGTGGTGTTCTCCTGCTTCACGGGGCCGCTGTAGTGGTGGTGGTGCTCGGTGTGGATGTCCTTGAGGGAGCGCAGGGCCGATCCGACGGCCGTGACGACGGCGGCCACGCCGGCGATGGGCAGGGTGACGAACAGGACGTCGGTGAGGGAGACGGCGGCCAGGCCCCGGCAGGCGAGCCAGACGCCGCACCCGATGCCGACGAACGCGGCGCCGACCCCGATGCCAGCGACGATGGTTCCGGCGGCCCACGCAGGGACGATTCGACGGTCCGGCTGCAGGACCGGGGGCGTGCTGCCGTAGGCGGGCAGAGGGCTGGTGTCGCGGTAGGCGGTCGGCGTCTCGGGCGCAGGCCGGCAGGCGTCAGCGATGATCCGGCAGGCTTCGGCGGCGGCCACGTCGTCGCTCATCCCGACCGCCGTGGGGGTCGTTCCGGGGGCGTTCTCGGGGGTCATGCGGAATCCCTTCCGGTGCTGGGTGAGGGAGGTTGAGGCACCCCCTTCGGGGTGCCGTGTAGAGGGGCTTTTCGAGGGTCTGACCTGCGCGCCTCCCTGACTCCCTGACGGATCATTAATGCTGGTCAGGGGCAGGGAGGTGGGTCAGGGAGGGGTTCAGGGAGTTCTCCCTGCCTCCCTGTCCCGTCGGGGGTCGCCTCCCTGTGATCAGGAAGCGGAAGCGGAACCGGTGTCGTCGCGGTTGGCGAGCGCGCGGGCAAGCCGGTCACGGCTGATGACCATCACGCCGTCGGACTTGTACGGCTCCGCCCCGGTGCCGTCCAGGACACGCTTGAGGTCGAGGAACGACCAGCCGCCGTACGCCTCGGTGTTCAGCCCGGCGAGCCGGGTGATGACCTCCTGCGTGCGCACACGGGCGTCGGTGCCGACCACGGCCGCGATGTCGGCGAGCGGATCCCGCTCCTCGTCGCGCACGATGGCGTGCAGGGTGACGACGCCGGAGCGCAGGGCCTTGGCCCGGTCGGCGATGACCTGCGCTTCGTCGTCGCTGATGTAGTGGGTGCGCACGGTGATGGACGACTGGCCCTTGGGGATCTCGATGCCGTCGGACGCGACGACGAGGGTGCCCTTGTCCAGTCCGGGCCGCAGCAGGTGCGGGGCGGCGCCGCCGTTAACGGCCTTGTCGCCCAGCGCCATGCGGGACTGGGATTCGGTACCCAGGGCGAGCGCGGCGCGGGTGTGGGCGCCCTCGCGGACCAGCTTTGGAAGGTTCTGGTCGGTGGGGTCCTGGGTGCCCTGCCAGAGCAGGACGTTGACCGCACGGCCCTGGTTGTGGATCTTCCGGCAGGCCATGAAGTAGCGGGAGTTCTGGCTGCTGCCGCCGTAGGGCCGCTTCTCCTCGTCCTTGACCGGGCACATGAACGCCACCTGTGCTTCGTCCACGAGCAGGATCAGCGGCGGGAACTCGGTGCCGGCCGGGGCCAAGAGCCGCCGGTTCATCTCCTCTACGCCGCCCTCGACCATCTCGGTCGCCTGGATCACGTGCTCATCGGTCGGCCCCATGATGAGCACGGTGGCCAGGCCGTCGAACATCCTCCAGTCCTTCAAGCCCTTGAGGTCGGCGATACGGAACTCGACGGTGCGGTCCAGGGCCAGCCACAGGGCGAGCGAGCGCAGCGCGGCAGTCTTGCCCTGGTTCGACATACCGGTGACCAGCACCATCCGCTGGAACATGCTGATCAGCGCGGCATCCCCACGGAGATCCTGCCCCCACGGCGCCCTGCCCTTCGCGTAGTCGGCGGTCATCGTCTCGTCGGTGACCAGCGGGGACGGACCGATCGCCTCATCCAGCGCGCCGGAGTCAGCCACCCACAGCCGGACCGTGCGAGCCGCCTGCGGGATGGTGATGAACACCTCGTGCTCATGCCGGGACAGGTTCTCCGCGAGCTTGCGGCGGCGCTGCTGGACCTCGACCGTGGACACCCCGGACGGCAGGGTGACGTCGACCTCGACCCCGCACCCGGCAATGGTGATAGGCCCGAGCATGGACGCGCCAGCGTCCCCCATCTCCGTGATCGCCTTCCGCAGCGCCGGGACACCGAGGTCGCGCAGGGCCTTGACCACGATCGACGGGGTGATCGGCTCGCCCTCACCGTTGCGGACGTTGGCGGGCAGCGCCCACTGCGGGGCGGCCTGCTGGTGGGCGCCGACCGACCACAGCGCGAGCAGCGCCAGCAGCGGACCGAGGGTGATGGCGGGTCCCCACACCACGCGCACGATGGTGATCATCAGGTTGATGAACTTGATGACCGCCATCAGCGGCGTGACGACTTCGGTGGCGTCCTTTGTGGCGATCGCCATCACGACGCCCAGCAGGACCAGGCCACCGACGCCCATACCGGCGCTGACGGCCGCGCCCTTGGCCGCGTCCAGCGGGGAGTGCAGCAGGTCCATCCGGCGACGGTGGCGTGCCTCGCGGTAGCGCTGCCCGCGCTCTTCCCACTCGGCAGCCGCCTCGTGGTTGCCCGCGGCTTCCGCCGCACGGAGCATCCGCTCATAGCGGGCGGCGGTGCGGCCGTCCCAGGTGCGGCGGGCCGCGATCCGGGCGCCACCGGCGACGTAGAGGGTGTGCCGGGCGACCGCGCGGGCGGTCGTCCGGGTGGTCTCGTGGGTGACGAAGGTCTTGATGGCGCGGCCGGAGCGCACCCACAACGGCAGCACCGAAGCGGGCGGTTCGGCCGGAGCATCGGTGACGAGAGTCAGAGTCGACCCCTCACCAGCGGAAGAGCCGGTGGGCTCGCGGTCGGGGTCGGTGGTCTTGTAGAGGTGAACGACGTTCTCGGTCATGCTGGGATTGCTCCTGACTGCCCTGATCAGGGCGGGAGTTGAGAGAGAGCGCCGGGGCGGCCGGGTCCGTGGCAGGGACGGCCGCCCCGGCAGTCGAGGCATACGGGCCGCGCGTCAGGCGGCGGGGAGAGCGCGTGGCGGGAGCGTGGTCACCACCACCCCGAGGACTTCTTCGCGGCCTTGTCCTGGGCGGCCTCGGTCACGAGACGCTGACGCTCGGCCTTGAACGCGGCGATCTCGGTGATGAGCCGAGTCTCGGCCGAACCGAACAGGTTGTCGATTTTGTTGTCCGCGCGGGCGGTGCCGTTGCCTCGGTGGAGGCTGTAGGCGCCGCCGGCCACGGCCCGCAGGATCGCGCGCCGCTCGTGGCCCTCCAGCGGCCACATCTCTTGGTTGCGCACGGCCTGGAGCTTGCGTTCGGCGTTCTGGATCGCCTTGTCCAGGCGGCGGATGTCGGACTTGCTCACGGTCAGGCACTCCTGAGGTCGTGGGAGGGTTCGGGGAAGGCACAGGGCGCGCACGTGCCGAGCGAGGGCGGGATGACGTATCCGGCATCCGTGCGGCAGGCGGGGCAGATGCGGCGGGCGGCGTTGGCCTTGGCCAGGGCCGCCCACTTCGCCGGCGTCATCGGCCGCACGGGCTTGGCCAGGTCGACGCGGTACAGGTAGGCGACCAGGGGGCCGCGCCGGCGGCGGGGGCGTTCGAGCTGGGCTGCCACCGGCTGACCGCCGGGGCGCAGTCCGCACGCCCGCAGTTGGCGGTAGGTGGCGTATCCGTCCGGGGCCAGGCGCCACCGGAACACCGGCAGCGCCGCCATCACGCGACGCGCTTCCAGGCGGCCCGCAGGCGGACCTCGGAGGCGGAGTGCCCGGCCGCCCGGAACCGGGAGGACATCTCCCGATACGACAGGGCCGGATCCTCACTGCGACGGATCTCGTCCACCAGCGAATCAAGCTCGTCATCAGTGAGCGCGGGCCCCTCCAGCGCAGGCACCGCAACCGGCTCCAACGGCCCCCAGACGGGCAGTTCCCAGCGGGGCGTGACGCCGGGTGTGACGCGGGCCGTCACGCTGGTCAGAGCCCTGCCGGTGTCCTCACCGGCGCGGGCCGCTTCCAGCGTCGACCACGCCCCGGCCAGGGTCTTGGCGGTCTTGGCCGTGACGCGTGCGACGCGAGCCCCGGCACCCGTCACGGCCTCAAGCCGGGTCGCCTCGGTGGCCGCTTCGGAGCGGAGCCGGGCGCGGGCCACGGCCGCTTCATCGCGGGCCTCTTGCTGAATGCCCCGGATCGCGTCCAGCGCGGCCGGGGTAAGCGCGGTGCGTTCCCACAGCCCGTGGACCAGCCACAGAGCCTTCGCCGCGACCGGCAGCCATGCCACGGCCAGCCACGCCCCGGTAGAGCCGTCTGCGGTCAGAAGTGCGTGAGCGACCAGGACGCCGGCCGCGATGAGGCCGAAGGACCAGCCGACGCCGGTCACGATGCGGGAGTGGTCGCCCTGCGCGGCGAGACGGCGCTCATAGGCGAGGGTGGCCAGCCACCCGCCGTCGATCCCGAGACCGACGACCAGCGCGACTAGCCACGGCACGGTCTGACCGAGCCACATCACGACCACGGCCAGGGTGAGGACCATGGACACCGCCGTCATCGCGACGGCGGGCAGTGCGGTCCGGGCCTTCACGCCGCGCCACCGGGCAGGCTCGTCATGGCCGTGCGGTTCGCGAGCGCTGCCCGCTCCGCCAGAACCCGGCGGCGCGCCCGCCGGATCCGGCGGGCGTCCAGCTCACTCGGGGTGCGGTCCAGGGTGATGATCTGCGCGTCCAACAGGTCGACGTCCGCTTCGATCAGCGGCATCTCCTGCTCGATCGCGTCCAGCTCCGCATCCGTCGGCTCCATGAAGTCGGCGAACGCGGTAACAGCGTCCTGAACAGTGACGATGTGGTCCATTGGGTCGTGGTTCCTCTCATAGGTGGAACGGCCCAACAGCGGCTCCCGGGAGGCACCCCGGGAGCCGCGCGCCGTTGAGATGTGGATCAGCCCCAGTGGGGCGGTAGCGGCTCCAGCGCACGGCCGGGGAGCGGGTGCAGCGGGTCGCTCCGCGCACTGCACCGCCCAGCACGAATGCACCGAGCACCTCACGCGAGCACCGGGGAAGCACCCCGGAGCTCTCTACTTGCTCTTGGCCTTGGCCGCCTTGTGCTGCTCGCCCATCTGCTGTGCGCGGGCGTGACTGCCGGTCACCCAGCCTGTGGCGCCGCAGCTGCAGGAGTACTGGTAGCCACGGCCGCCCGGGCCGTACCCGATGACGATGCTGTGCCTGGTACCGAACACGCGATGCCCTCCAAGGTGATGCGCCTTCGGAGTCGAATCCCGGCTCCCCGCACCCCCGCCCGTACGGGGCCCCGCTCACGGCAGGCCCGGACGGGCGGGAGGGGCAGCCGGCCGCAGCGTCAGGCGCTGCGAAACCAGAAGATGGACCGGGGAAGTTGAGGCGCCGCCGGCCGGTCCGTCTCGGCGGCGCCCAGGTATGTCGTCGGTTCACGACCGACCTCCCGCAGATCGCAGGGACACGGCTTCACCGATGCGCCGTTGCCACGGGGCACCGGTCCCGAGCCGGGTAAGTCGGGCGCGTCATCGTCACTGCTCTGACGCCAGCAGGGCGGCGCGAACCAGGTGGCACCCGACGGGCTGACCTCCCGTGAGGAAGGGATGATCCCGAGGGATGTTCTCCAGAGCTGACACGCGGGGCGGGACAGGTTCACCCACCGCGAAGTGGCCGCCGACGGCCGTCACCCGGGCCGTTGCGGGGGACGGGGATTCACACCCCGTCGAATTGACACCCTGTTGAGTTCTCAATCAATCGGCGCTCCCTTCGGTACTCACCCCTGCGGGGCTTCCCCTCCGGTGCACCATGTACGGCCGAACCGTACGTGACACCCCTTCCGACTTGTCTGGAGGAGTGCCGCAGCAAGAGATTGCACGAGTCGCACTTGGAGAGTCAAGCCCCCTGGTCTAACTTGTACGGAGGAGCTGGAGCAGAGGGGATGCCGTGGCAGTACGACGAGGAATGACGAAGGCTCAGGAAATCGCCTATGAGCTGCGCGAACAGATCCGGTCCGGCAGGTTGGCGCCAGGTGAGGCCCTGCCCAGCGAATCCAAGATGATGAGTCACTACGGCTACAGCCGCGAGACCATCCGTGCCGGCGTACGCCTCTTGATTGAAGAGGGCTTGGTCGTCGCCGGACAGGGACAGGGGAAGTACGTCCGCGAGGACTACCCCGCTGTCGTGTGGAACTGGACGACTTTGGAGAGTCGGGGTCGCCACGCCAACGCGGAAGAAGGGCGGACTGCCGGCGACCAGTGGGCGAGCGCAATCGCGGAGAACGGAAACACTCCCCGCCAAGAGATCACGGTGTCGATCGTTGTGCCCCCGCCCCATGTCCGAGAGCGCCTTGGGCTCCCCGAAGACGGATTGGCTGTGGCGCGCAAGCGCGTCCGGTTCATAGACAACCGGCCCTATGCACTGGCCGACTCGTACTTCCCTCAGGAACTCGTTGCTGGCACACCCCTGATGGAGCCACGGGACGTCTCCGCGCCGGGCGGCATCCTCGCCTCCGTAGGACTCGTGCAAGCCAAGTACGTGGACGAAATCTCAGTCCGTATGCCGACTCACCAGGAAGCGGAGCAACTTGGCCTTCCCACAGCTACTCCAGTCGCAGAGCACACCCGAACGGGCTATGACGCGGACGATCGCCCCCTCCGCTGCATGGTCACCATCCTCCCCGGAGACAGGCACAAGATCCTCTATGAGGTCAGTACGGACTGAGTACCTCCGCCCCGCAGCGGCGGAGGACGTACCCGCTCTCTTGGCTCTACGCACAGAGGCCGAAGGGTGGCTACGCACCAAAGACACCGACCAGTGGAGCGACCCGGAGACTGGTGAGCGCGCCATCTCAAAGTGGCGCGCGAGCATAGACGAGGGGCGGGCATGGGTCGTCGTTGGCGAGCATGACGAAGTGCTCGCCACAGTCAGCCGTGGCCCTGTCGATCGGGACTTCTGGACCGATGCCGACCGCCCCGAATCAGCGCTCTACCTCTATAAGCTCATCGTCGCCCGGCAGGCGTCCGGCCGACAGCTCGGAGCGCGGGTCATCGACTGGATGTCCCGTCTCGCGGCGCTGGAAGGGCGGAACTGGGTTCGCATCGACACTTGGCGCACGAACACCGGGCTGCACGCCTACTACGAACGGCTTGGCTTCAGGCATGTCCGCACGGAGGCGCCACCGCACCGGCTCTCAGGATGGCTCGCTCAGCGGCCGGCGGGTGAGCTAGCCATGCCAGACGGCCTCTTGCCGGTCCACCCCGCTACTGTGAGCCAGAGCACGGGCGCGACCACCAACCCCGCAGTACCCCACCAGAGGGGCTGAAGCGCTGGTCAACGGTGGGGCGATGGCGAGAACGCCTACGCCAACCCGTACGCCAACAGCAGCGCACAAAGACAGTTACCCCCCGACACTCACGCCCCCTATGATCAGGCTGCGCCCTCCAGGACGCGGCCTGAAAAGCGGAAGGTCGCCGGTTCGACCCCGGCCCCAGCCACAGCCAGAAGGCCCCGTTCAGCGAACGGGGCCTTCGTCGTAGGGGGGCATGCGTGGCAGACGACTTCCAGGGTTTCCCGGGTTTCCAGGGTTTCGACATCGCTCGGCGTGGTTATGACCGCGCCCAGGTGGACGCCTACCTGGCCGTTCTGGCCGCGGGTACGGCACCGGAGGCGCCACCCGCTTTCGACATCGCCCGGCGCGGGTACGACCGTACGCAGGTGGATGCGCGGATCGCCGAGCTGCGAGGCGGGGGACGATGAGTCAGGGCACCGGGGTCAGCGGCACGACCACCGCCTACCTGGGCAGCAAGGCCGTCGCACCGCCGGCCCGGCGCACCCTCTGAACACCGCGGGCAAATCGTTCGCGTGTTTTTCGGGCGGGGTGAGATCCTGGATCGCGTATGTCTACGCATCCCGCCCCCGCTCTCGGCACCCTCGCCCCCCGTCTGTCCGAGTTGTCCCTGCGCGACGCGCATCGGCTCGGCCGGCGGCTCGAGGGCGCGCGCAAGATCCGTAAGCCGGAGGCCCGCGCCGCCGTCCTCGCCGAGATCGAGGCGGAGGTCGGCAAGGCCGAGGCCCGCATGGCCGAGCGCCGCTCCCGTGTGCCCTCCATCGGCTATCCGGATCAGCTGCCGGTCAGCCAGAAGAAGGACGTGATCGCGGCGGCCATCCGCGATCACCAGGTCGTCATCGTGGCCGGTGAGACCGGTTCCGGAAAGACCACGCAGATCCCGAAGATCTGTCTGGAGCTGGGGCGCGGCGTACGCGGCATGATCGGGCACACCCAGCCCCGGCGTATCGCCGCCCGTACCGTCGCCGAGCGCGTGGCGGAGGAGCTGAGGACGCCCCTCGGCGAGTCCGTCGGCTGGAAGGTGAGGTTCACCGACCAGGTGAACCCGGACGCCACCTTCATCAAACTGATGACGGACGGCATCCTGCTCGCCGAGATCCAGACCGACCGCGAGCTGCGCGCCTACGACACGATCATCATCGACGAGGCGCACGAGCGGTCCCTCAACATCGACTTCCTGCTGGGTTACCTGGCGCAGCTGCTGCCGAAGCGGCCGGATCTCAAGGTCGTCATCACCTCGGCGACGATCGACCCCGAGCGCTTCTCCCGGCACTTCGGCGACGCCCCGATCATCGAGGTCAGCGGCCGTACGTACCCCGTGGAGGTGCGCTACCGGCCGCTCCTGGAGGAGGACTCGGACGACGCCGACCGGGACCAGATCACCGCGATCTGCGACGCGGTCGAGGAACTCCGGGCCGAAGGCCAGGGCGACATCCTCGTCTTCCTCTCCGGTGAGCGTGAGATCCGGGACACGGCGGACGCCCTGGAGAAGAAGTACCCCCGCGCCGGAGGCGCTGATTGGCAGGGCACCGAGATCCTGCCCCTCTACGCCCGGCTCTCGCACGCCGAGCAGCACCGGGTCTTCCAGCCGCACACCGGGCGCAGGATCGTTCTGGCCACCAACGTCGCCGAGACGTCCCTCACCGTCCCCGGCATCAAGTACGTCATCGACCCCGGCTTCGCCCGGATCAGCCGCTACAGCCACCGCACCAAGGTGCAGCGGCTGCCCATCGAGCCGGTCTCCCAGGCCAGCGCGAACCAGCGCAAGGGCCGCTGCGGCCGGACCAGCGACGGCATCTGCATCCGCCTGTACTCCGAGGACGACTTCCTCGCCCGCCCGGAGTTCACGGACGCGGAGATCCTGCGTACGAACCTGGCCTCCGTCATCCTCCAGATGACCGCGGCCGGCCTCGGCGACATCGAGAAGTTCCCCTTCATCGACCCGCCGGACCACCGCAACATCCGCGACGGCGTGCAGCTGCTGCAGGAGCTGGGCGCGCTCGACGCCGCGCAGAAGGACCCGCGCAAGCGCCTCACCGACACCGGCCGCAAGCTGGCCCAGCTGCCCGTCGACCCGCGCCTGGCCCGCATGGTCCTGGAGGCCGACCGGAACGGCTGTGTCCGCGAGGTCATGGTCATCGCGGCCGCGCTGTCCATCCAGGACCCGCGCGAGCGCCCCGCCGACAAGCAGGCCCAGGCCGACCAGCAGCACGCCCGCTTCAAGGACGAGACCAGCGACTTCCTCGCCTACCTCAACCTGTGGCGGTACGTCCGCGAGCAGCAGAAGGAGCGCGGCTCCAGTTCCTTCCGCCGGATGTGCAAGCAGGAGTACCTGAACTTCCTGCGCATTCGCGAATGGCAGGACATCTACACCCAGCTGCGCACGGTCGCCAAGCAGATGGGTATCCACCTCAGCGAGGAGGACGCCCCCGCCGAGCGCGTCCACATCTCGCTCCTCGCCGGCCTCCTCTCCCACGTCGGGATGAAGGACGTGAAGGACGGCAACAAGAACGAGTACCTGGGCGCCCGCAGCGCCAAGTTCGCGATCTTCCCGGGTTCGGCGCTGTTCAAGAAGCAGCCCAAGCTCGTGATGTCGGCCGAGCTGGTGGAGACGAGCCGGCTCTGGGCGCGGGTCAACGCGAAGATCGAGCCCGAGTGGGTCGAGCCGCTCGCCGAGCACCTCCTGAAGCGGACGTACAGCGAGCCGCACTGGGAGAAGGACCTGGCGGCCGTGATGGCGTACGAGAAGGTCACGCTGTACGGCGTCCCGATCGTCGCCCAGCGCAAGGTGAACTACGGCCGTGTCGACCCGGAGACGAGTCGCGAGCTGTTCATCCGCAACGCGCTCGTGGAGGGCGACTGGCGCACGCACCACAAGTTCTTCGCCGACAACCGCAGACTCCTCAGCGAGGTCGAGGAGCTGGAGCACCGGGCGCGGCGCCGGGACATCGTGGTCGACGACGAGACGCTCTTCGACTTCTACGACCAGCGGGTGCCCGAGCACGTCGTGTCCGGCGCGCACTTCGACTCCTGGTGGAAGCACAAGCGGCACGAGCAGCCGGACTTCCTGGACTTCGAGCGGGAGATGCTGATCCGGGAGTCGGCGGAGGCGGTCACCAAGGCCGACTACCCGGACTCCTGGCGGCAGGGACCGCTGAAGTTCCCGGTGACCTACCAGTTCGAGCCGGGCGCGGACGCGGACGGCGTCACGGTCCACGTCCCGCTGCAGGTGCTCAACCAGGTCACCGACGAGGGCTTCGACTGGCAGATCCCGGGTCTGCGCGAGGAGGTCGTGACGGAGCTGATCCGCTCGCTCCCGAAGCCGATCCGCCGTCACTACGTGCCCGCGCCGAACTACGCCAAGGCCTTCCTGGAGAAGGCGGTGCCCCTGCAGGAGCCGCTGACGGTGACGATGGCCCGCGAGCTGAAGCGTATGGTCGGCGTCCCCTTCGAGGCCGAGGACTTCGACTGGTCCAGGGTCCCCGACCACCTCAAGATCACCTTCCGGATCGTCGACGAGCGGCGCCGGAAGCTGGCCGAGGACAAGGACCTGGAGGCGCTGAAGCTCAGGCTGAAGCCGAAGGCGAGGCAGGCCCTGTCCCAGGCCGCGGCGGCGACCGCGTCCCGCGAGGGCGGCGAGTCCCTGGAGCGCAAGGGCCTGACCGACTGGACGATCGGCACCCTCACCCGGGTCTTCGAGACCCGCCGGGCCGGCCAGCCGGTCAAGGCCTACCCGGCGCTCGTGGACGACGGCGACACCGTCTCCGTCCGACTCTTCGACACGGAGGACGAGCAGGCCGAGGCCATGTGGAAGGGCACCCGGCGCCTGATCCTGCGCAACATCCCGGTGAACCCGGCGAAGTTCGCGTCCGAGAAGCTGACGAACGCCCAGAAGCTGGCGCTCTCCGCGAACCCGCACGGCTCCGTGCAGGCGTTGTTCGACGACTGCGCGATGGCGGCGGCCGACAAGCTGATCGCGGACTTCGGGGGTCCGGCCTGGGACGAGGAGTCGTACCGGAAGCTGTACGACAAGGTGCGCGCGGAGATCGTCGACACGACGGTCCGTACGGTCGCCCAGGTGCAGCAGGTGCTGGCCGCCTGGCAGGCCTGTGAGCGGCGCCTGAAGGCCGTGCGCAGCCCCGCCCTGCTGGCGAACCTGACGGACGTACGCAGGCAGCTGGACGCCCTGGTGAAGCCGGGATTCGTCACCTGGGCGGGCATACGGCGCCTGCCCGACCTGATGCGCTACCTGGTGGCCGCGGACCGGCGCCTGCAGCAGATGCCGACGAACGTCCAGCGGGACACCACGCGCATGGAGAAGGTCCACGAGATGCAGGACGAGTACGCCTGGCTCCTGGAACAGCTCCCCAAGGGCCGCCCGGTCCCCTCCTCGGTCCTGGGCATCCGCTGGATGATCGAGGAGCTGCGGGTCAGCTACTTCGCCCACGCCCTCGGCACCGCGTACCCCGTATCCGACAAGCGGATCGTGAAGGCGATCGACGCGGCCGCGCCGTAGCCGTCCGGACACAGAGAGTGAGTTCGACCAGGCGGGCTCACCTCCTGTACAGTCTCTTCTCGCAGCGCAGTGCACGAGCCAAGCGCCGCGAAACCTGGTCCTGTGGAGCAGTTTGGAGTGCTCGCCACCCTGTCAAGGTGGAGGCCGCGGGTTCAAATCCCGTCAGGACCGCATGGACGAAGGGCCCGCATCCGGCAACGGATGCGGGCCCTTCCGCATGTCGGCACGTCCCCTTGGCCGCCTCGGTGCCGGTCCGCCTCCAGCCCGTCCGGCGCTTGAGGGCAAGGCCCGTTCAGGGCCGTTGCGGGGGCCGGGGGCGGCAGTCCACAGCGGGAGCCGGTCGGGGCACCCGGGGAAGCCGCCGAACCGGCGGAGCCACCCCGCTCCCTTGACGGCGTCACATTCCGTCGGTACCCAGAAGACAGGGCCCGTTCCCCTGTGCGGTCCGCGGAGGTGGCGTATGGCGGCATCGGTCAGGCACGAGACGCGGGCGCTGCTGAGGGCTCATCTGGCGGCCGCCTCGTCCTACCGGCATCTCACCCGCCACTGCCCCGTCTGTCACCACCTGCTGCGGCTGGCGATGGACGCCGGCACCCGGGTCCCCGAAGCGAGCGACGAGGAGGCCGAGGACGAAAGTCCCCGCAGCGCATGACCGACGCCGGCCCCAACACCCCTGCCCGCGTGGGACGCTGGAGACCGGCCGCTTCACTAGCGCACCCCTGCCGTCGGCAACAACCGCCGGGGCATGTGACGGGAGTCACCGCATGAGTTTTTAAAAGGGCGGTACTTACCCCTGTCCTACAACAGGTCAATTTAATATGTGCAATTGCACCCCCCTCATGGGTCACGCACAGCGATGGCGACAGCCATGCGCAGACTCCGACAAGCCCGCTCACAGCGGCCCATCCACATCCCGGCCAGCGCACAAAAAAGATCGCGCTGGACCCGGCGGAGTCCAGCGCGATCTACGACGCACCCTGTGTCGCTGCCTACAACGTTCTCTTCGGCTTGGGCGAGGGGCCTGTTGGGGCAGATCCCGCGTCGCTTGAAGCTAGGGTTCGGGCGCCTCGGCCGGTTGGGGGACCTGCCGGATTGCCCGGTATTCGGTTGTTCAGGCCTCGCTGCGCTGCTGCGGGATGCCCGCGAGCAGTGCGCGGACCTCGGCCTCGCGGTAGCGGCGGTGCCCGCCGAGCGTACGGATGGAAGTGAGCTTGCCGGCCTTCGCCCACCGCGTGACCGTCTTCGGGTCGACGCGGAACATCGTGGCGACCTCAGCCGGGGTCAGCAGCGGCTCGGCATCAGGGGTGCGAGCGGTCATGAGCGGCCTCCTCGGGAGAACCGAACCTTCTCGGTTCTTTCCTCTAAATTCTGCACCTTGACCCGCGTTGCCCGAAATGGCGGACGCGAGTCGAGTCGGTTATAGGACGAACGGCTTGTCCTCGGCACTACAACTACACCATCTGTCCAGCCGCGTCGGCCAAACCGATGGAATTGCCCTCCCAGGTGTTCATCAGCGACGGAAGCCGATGGACCATGCCATAGCGGACAGTCACGCCACTGTGACGATCAGTCACAGGACGATCAGGAGCCACAAGACCCCCCAAAGCAGGCAATGCCGAGATTCCGCCCACAATGGAGCACAGTTGGACGGACGGAGCCCTCCCCGGACTCCTTGTCCTATTTTGGCATGAGGAGCGGTAAGCGACGCAAGAGCCGCGTAAGTGCCGTCCATCACCCTTGGGGCAAAAGTCCAGATCGGGACCAACGTCCCGTCACATGGTCAAGTGGCCTAGACCGTACGCCGTTCGACGCCGTTCGAGCCGTGACGTACGTCACTCCTGAGGGATTCGGGAACCTCAGTTCGCCGAGCGCCGATCCCGGACCGCCCGCCACCGCTCCACGAGCCGCACATAGGCCTCTCCTGCCGCCGCCCCGTCGCCCCGCCGCAGCGCCTGGATCCCCTCGGCCACGTCCGCCGCCGAGTGGTCGCCCTCCAGCTCGCCCGCCGACAGCACATGCACCAGGCCGCCGTAGTCCAGCTCCACCAGCGAGCGCGGATGGAACTCCTCCAGCCAGCGGCCGACGTCCACCAGGCCGTCGATCAGCGGCCCTTCCTCGACGGCGTCCTTCAGCGTGCGCAGCGCCCGCGCCACCCGCCGCCGGGCCTGCACCATCGGCGTGCGGTAGCGCAGCAGGGGCGGCACCTCGGCGGTGCCCTTCTCGTAGCGCCGCTCCTCGTCGGAGACCAGCACGAACCAGTTCAGCGGCACCTGCCAGGTCGCCGTACGGATCCACGGGCGGGCGTCGGGGTTGCGGGTCAGCCAGCGCTCGTAGTCCTGGGCGGCCTGGCGCCGTACGACGGGGGGCAGCACCGCGTCCAGGACCGGCGCCGGAAGCTCCTCGGCCAGCTCGCCGAGCGCCTGCCAGCCGCGCAGCCGGGTCCGCCAGGGGCACACGCAGACCACGCCGTCGACCTCCGTCACGAAGGCGTCGCTGCTCTCGTGCACCGGCACCACGACCGGCGGGGTGGGCAGCAAGTCGGCCAGGGAGCGGCGCAGTTCGTCCTGGTACGAGGGGCGGTCGGAGCGGCGTGCGTAGCGCGCCCAGTGGCTGCGCTCCGGCTCCGGGAAGGCGCCCAGCGGCTCGTACACGCGCAGGTACGCGGCATAGGGGACGACCACGGAGGACACCTTCGGCACGCCTGCTCCCTCCCCATCGGACCCGGCTCGAAACCACTGCAAATCGTCCCACGGACATGCGTGCACGATCGGCGCGGGAGAGTGATCCTGAACACTGCGCGGACGGTGGTCGTGCCGAGGCTCTACGCTCATGCCAGCCGGTACCCCGCCACCCGCACGGGGCCCGGTTGCCCCACTCGCCGCTAGTACACAGGAGTCACCACAGTGACCGACGTAACCGGCGCGTCTGCTGATGTCCTGCACGCGCTGTTCCACTCGGACCAGGGCGGCCATGAGCAGGTCGTGCTCTGCCAGGACCGCGCGAGCGGCCTCAAGGCCGTGATCGCCATCCACTCCACCGCCCTGGGCCCGGCCCTCGGCGGCACGCGCTTCTATCCCTACGCGACCGAGGCCGAGGCCGTCGCCGACGCCCTCAACCTCGCGCGCGGGATGTCGTACAAGAACGCCATGGCCGGCCTCGACCACGGCGGTGGCAAGGCCGTGATCATCGGCGACCCGGAGCGTGACAAGACCGAGGAGCTGCTCCTCGCCTACGGCCGCATGGTCGCCTCGCTCGGCGGGCGCTACGTCACCGCCTGCGACGTCGGCACATACGTCGCCGACATGGACGTCGTGGCCCGCGAGTGCCGCTGGACCACCGGCCGCTCCCCCGAGAACGGCGGCGCCGGGGACTCCTCCGTGCTCACCGCCTTCGGCGTCTACCAGGGCATGCGCGCCTCCGCGCAGCACCTGTGGGGCGACCCCTCGCTGCGCGGCCGCAAGGTCGGCATCGCCGGCGTCGGCAAGGTCGGCCACCACCTGGTGAAGCACCTGCTGGACGAGGGTGCCGAGGTCGTGATCACGGACGTGCGCGCGGACGCCGTCCAGCGGATCCTCGACCAGCACCCCGAGCGCGTGACGGCCGTGGCCGACACCGAGGAGCTGATCCGGGTCGACGGGCTCGAGATCTACGCCCCCTGCGCGCTGGGCGGCGCCCTGAACGACGCCAGCGTGCCGGTGCTCACCGCCAAGGTGGTGTGCGGCGCGGCCAACAACCAGCTCGCGCACCCGGGCGTGGAGAAGGACCTCGCGGACCGCGGGATCCTCTACGCGCCGGACTACGTGGTGAACGCCGGCGGGGTCATCCAGGTGGCCGACGAGCTGCACGGGTTCGACTTCGACCGGTGCAAGGCGAAGGCCGCGAAGATCTTCGACACCACGCTGGCCATATTCGCACGTGCGAAGGCAGACGGGATTCCGCCGGCCGCGGCGGCCGACCGTATCGCCGAGCAGCGGATGGCCGAGGCCCGCGGCAGCCACGCTGCGCACTGAGTCCGTCGCACAGGTGAGCGGTACCCGCCGGTGGGGACTTCGAGAGAACTCTCACTTCCATCGGCGGGTCGTTCCCCGATAAGTGGTTAAAATCGCCACTGACCAGCGAGGACGGGGCGCCTCGAAGGTCCTGTGCACACGCGCGTGCTGCGGGCGACGTACCGTATGGGCGCGGGCTCAGGTACCGTGGAAGCCCTACGGACCGGCCTCTCCACGGAGGGTCCGTTCCGGATCATGAACGCGTGTCAGACTCTGGGGCCGTCGAGCCCCGTCACCGAGGGGGTCGAGCCATGGGGCGCGGCCGGGCCAAGGCCAAGCAGACAAAGGTCGCCCGCCAGCTGAAGTACAACAGCGGTGGGACTGACCTGTCACGTCTGGCCAGTGAACTGGGCGCATCGACTTCGAGCCAGCCGCCGAACGGCGAGCCGTTCGAGGACGATGAGAACGACGAGGACGATCTCTACTCTCGTTACGCCGACCTCTACGAGGACGACGACGAGGAAGAGGCCGACAACGATCCTCACCAACAGCATCGTCGCGGCGCTTGACCTTGCAGTGACCAGTCCGGTCGGTGGCACAGCCACCGACCGGTTTCTGTGCTGTGCGCACGGTCGCCGGCCGCGGAATCAGGCCGCGTAGTCCCCCACCAGCTCCGCGCCGGTCTCCTTGGCGCCACGGTCGGTGATCTCGCCGGCCACCCAGGCGTCGACGCCGCGGTCGGCCAGGGTCGCGAGGGCCACCTCGGTGGACTCGGCGGGGACGATCGCCATCATGCCGACGCCCATGTTGAGGGTCTTCTCCAGCTCCAGGCGCTCGACGTTCCCGGTCTTCCCGACCAGGTCGAAGATCGCGCCCGGGGTCCAGGTGGAGCGGTCGACGACCGCGTGCAGCGCGTCGGGGATCACGCGGGCCAGGTTGGCCGCGAGGCCGCCGCCGGTGATGTGCGAGAACGCGTGCACGTCCGTGGTGCGGGTCAGCGCCAGGCAGTCCAGCGAGTAGATCTTGGTGGGCTCCAGCAGCTCCTCGCCGAGGGTGCGGCCGAGCTCCGGGACCTCCGTCTCCAGGGCCAGGCCGGCGGTGTTCAGCAGGACGTGGCGGACCAGGGAGTACCCGTTCGAGTGAAGGCCGGAGGACGCCATGGCGATCACCGCGTCACCCTTACGGATGCGATCCGCGCCGAGTAGCCGGTCGGCCTCCACCACGCCCGTACCGGCCCCGGCGACGTCGAAGTCGTCCTCGCCCAGCAGGCCAGGGTGTTCGGCCGTCTCGCCGCCCACCAGGGCGCAGCCGGCGAGCACACAGCCCTCCGCGATGCCCTTCACGATGGCAGCGACACGCTCGGGGTGGACCTTGCCGACGCAGATGTAGTCGGTCATGAACAGCGGCTCGGCACCGCACACCACGATGTCGTCCATCACCATGGCGACCAGGTCGTGGCCGATGGTGTCGTAGACGCCCATGCGGCGCGCGACGTCGACCTTGGTGCCGACGCCGTCCGTGGCGGAGGCGAGGAGCGGGCGCTCGTAGCGCTTGAGGGCGGAGGCGTCGAAGAGCCCGGCGAAGCCGCCGAGGCCGCCGAGGACCTCGGGGCGCTGGGTCTTCTTCACCCACTCCTTCATCAGCTCGACCGCGCGGTCGCCCGCCTCGATGTCGACGCCCGCCGCTGCGTAGCTGGCACCAGTTGTCTCAGACATGACTGTGAGAGCTTTCGTGTCGTACTGCAGGGTGTTACGGGCGACGGATCGCGTCGGCCGCGGCCGTGGCGGCGGGACCGGCCGCCAGCTCGGTCTCCAGGAGCTGCTTGCCGAGCAGCTCGGGGTCCGGCAGCTCCATCGGGTACTCGCCGTCGAAGCAGGCGCGGCACAGGTTCGGCTTGGCGATGGTGGTCGCCTCGATCATGCCGTCGATGGAGATGTAGGCGAGCGAGTCGGCGCCGAGCGAGGTGCCGATCTCCTCGATCGTCATGCCGTTGGCGATCAGCTCCGCGCGCGTGGCGAAGTCGATGCCGAAGAAACAGGGCCACTTCACGGGCGGCGAGGAGATCCGGATGTGGACCTCGGCGGCGCCCGCCTCGCGGAGCATGCGGACCAGGGCCCGCTGGGTGTTGCCGCGCACGATGGAGTCGTCGACGACGACCAGGCGCTTGCCCTTGATGACTTCCTTCAACGGGTTCAGCTTCAGGCGGATGCCCAGCTGGCGGATGGTCTGCGAGGGCTGGATGAAGGTCCGGCCGACGTAGGCGTTCTTCACGAGACCCGCGCCGAAGGGGATGCCGGAGGCCTCCGCGTAGCCGATGGCGGCCGGGGTGCCGGACTCCGGGGTCGCTATGACCAGGTCGGCCTCGACGGGGGCTTCCTCGGCCAGCCGGCGGCCCATCTCCACGCGGGAGAGGTACACGTTCCGGCCGGCGATGTCGGTGTCCGGGCGGGCCAGGTACACGTACTCGAAGACACAGCCCTTGGGCTTCGCTTCCGCGAATCGGGAGGAGCGCAGGCCGTTCTCGTCGATGGCGACGAACTCGCCCGGCTCGATCTCGCGGACGAAGCTCGCGCCGCAGATGTCCAGGGCGGCGGTCTCGGAGGCGACCACCCAGCCGCGCTCCAGGCGGCCGAGGACCAGCGGGCGGATGCCCTGCGGGTCACGGGCGGTGTAGAGGGTGTGCTCGTCCATGAAGACGAGGGAGAAGGCGCCCCGCACCTTCGGGAGGACCTGGTGGGCCGCCTCCTCGATGGTCAGCGGCTTGCCGTCCTCGTCGACCTGGGCGGCCAGCAGGGCCGTCAGCAGGTCGGTGTCGTTGGTGGCCGCGACCCGGCTGGAACGGCTGTTGTTGTCGTTGGGCAGCTCGGCGACCATCTCGGCGAGCTGGGCCGTGTTGACCAGGTTGCCGTTGTGGCCGAGCGCGATGGAACCGTGCGCGGTGGCGCGGAACGTCGGCTGGGCGTTCTCCCACACGGAGGCGCCGGTGGTCGAGTAGCGGGCGTGACCGACCGCGATATGACCCTGGAGCGAACCGAGCGAGGTCTCGTCGAAGACCTGGGAGACCAGGCCCATGTCCTTGAAGACGAGGATCTGGGAGCCGTTGCTGACCGCGATTCCCGCGGATTCCTGACCCCGGTGCTGGAGGGCGTAGAGCCCGAAGTACGTGAGCTTTGCGACCTCTTCACCCGGAGCCCAGACACCGAAGACGCCGCAAGCGTCCTGGGGGCCCTTCTCGCCGGGAAGCAGATCGTGATTGAGTCGACCGTCACCACGTGGCACGGCACCGAGTGTAGGCGAGGTCGACCACTGGTCCGAATTGGGGATACGTGCCCTTAACGGGAAAGGGCTTACCGATCACCTTGTCGGTTTCCGCGTTTGCGCAGGTCAGAGAGGTACGTCCGGGGATCTGAGAGTCGGCGGCGGCTCTGCGGGCATCGGTCGCGGGCCGGTTCGCCGGATGCGTGAGTGAGGTGTCGCACATCATCCGGGCGCGTTGCGGCTGAGGTGGATGCGGTCGCCGTCGCCGTCTGTGAGCGTCAGTTTCGCGTGTTGCGTCTCGGCGACGAGCGTGCCGGTGGTGAGCGCGCGGGCGAGCGCGCGCTCGAAGTCCATCCGGTCCGGAGCGCAGGCCATCCGGGTGGTGCGCAGGTCGCCGAAGGTGATCCGGTCGCCGTGGACGGTGACCCGGGCGCTGAACTGGTTGCAGCCGAGGTTGCCGGCCGCCTTGCCGTCCGCGTCGATGCGGAGGCGGGCGGAGGCGGGCGCGTGCCGGGTCGTGCCGCCGACGGTGAGGCTGTCGACCCGCCAGTCGACGCCGGTCACGGGCTGCTGGACGGTCACCGCACCACTGTCCGCCCTCCCGTTGCCGCACGCCACCGTGAGGACGGCGAGCACGGCGGCCGCCGGTGCGAGGACCATGCGCTGCTTGTACCGGTTCATGGCGATTCGACGGTGGAGCGGCCGGGTCGGTTCCGCTACGACATGAGCGGCAGCAGCCCCCCGATGTCCGCCCGCTCCCCACTGGCGCTCACCTTGGCCTCCTCCACGGCGTCCTTCCAGCTCAGGCGGCCGGTGGCGAGCCGGATCCAGGTCAGCGGGTCGGTCTCCACCACGTTGGGCGGGGTGCCACGGGTGTGCCGGGGCCCCTCGACGCACTGCACCACGGCGTACGGCGGCACCCGCACCTCGGTGGAGCCGCCGGGCGCCTTCACGGCGAGCGCGTCGGCGAGCAGCCGGGTGGCGGCGGCCAGGGCCTGGCGGTCGTACGGGATGTCCAGACCCGGTACGGCGGCGTTCAGGTCGTCGGTGTGGACGACGAGTTCGGCGGTGCGGGTGACCAGGTAGTCGTCCAGGGGCAGCGCACCGGCGCTCGTCTGCAGGATCCGGCTGCCGGAGTGCTCGGCGAGCAGGGTGCGCAGGGACCGGTCGATGTCCGTGAGGTGGGCGTCCAGGTCCTGGTGTCCGGCGGACAGGTTCCGGGTGAACTCGTCGATGGCGGCGGCGTTGGCCGCGGTGGCGAAGGGCCAGTCGAGCAGGACGGCGTCCGCCTTCGGCGGCTCGGGCAGGGCGAGCGCCCGGGGGATCGCGGTGAGCGCCATGCCGATGTGCACGACCAGCTCGCGTACGGTCCACTCGCCGAGCCGGGTGGGCAGGGCGAGCTGCTCCGGGGTGAGACCGCGCACCGCCTCCCGGACGCTTCCGAACTGGGCGAGGACCGCGGCGCGGGTCCTGTCGGGGTCGTAGCTGCGGGCGCGCTTCTTGGCCGGTGGCATGGCGGTGAGCCTATGCCCTGGCGGCGCGGGCCTTCAGGGCATTTTCGACCAGGCCGAACGCCCGGCCCGCCCGGTCGACGGTCTCTTCCGCTTGAGCCCGTGGCCGCATGAGAAGGGCCCCGTCCGGCTTCCGGACGCTGTTGGTTAATTCGGGCCCGTGCGTGACGTCGGCTCCCAAGACCTGGTTGTGGTCTTGGGAGCCGACGTTGTCGTATGGGGTGGGTG
>NZ_JBSFJZ010000050.1:0-76846 GCF_053598315.1 Streptomyces sp. NPDC001153 | reverse complement strand
GGCGAGCGATCGCCGCCGCGCCACCCCCGTAGATCACTCGCCCGGCCGTACGAACACCGTCCGTCCGCCCACCACGGTGCGCAGACAGACCGGCAGGTCGCGGCCCGGGGTGAGATCCGGCAGGCCGGGCGTGCCGGAGCGCGGGTCCGTCGACCAGCGGGCCACCCGGTCGTCGGGGGCCTGGACGACCAGCTCGTCGGTGCGCCAGACCGCGTAGTCGGCGGGCGCGCCCGGCACCAGGACGCCGGCGTCGTCCCGGCCCACGGCCCGCCAGCCGCCGCGCGTGTGCGCCGTGAAGGCGGCCCGGACGGAGACCCGGTGCTCCGGCGTGTGATGGAACGCGGCGGCGCGGACGGTGCCCCACGGGTCGAGCGGGGTGACCGGGCTGTCGGAGCCGAAGGCGAGGGGCACACCGGCGCGCAGCAGGGCCGCGAAGGGGTTGAGGGTGCGGGCCCGTTCGGCGCCCAGTCGCCGGGCGTACATGCCGTCCTCGCCGCCCCACAGCGCGTCGAAGGCGGGTTGCACGGAGGCGATCAGGCCCAGCTCCGCGAAGCCGGCGACCGTCTCGGGGGTGAGCATCTCGGCGTGCTCGACGCGATGCCGCGCGGCGCGGATGCGGGCGAGGCCGAGCTTCTCCGCCGCGGCGCGCACGCCCTCCACGACGGCGGTCACGGCGGCATCGCCGATGGCGTGGAAGCCGGCCTGCAGGCCCGCCTCGGTGCAGGCGACGACATGGGCGGCGACGGCCTCGGCGTCCAGGTAGGCGGTGCCGGTGTGGCCGGCGTCGGCGTACGGCTCGTGCAGGCAGGCGGTGTGCGAGCCGAGGGCGCCGTCGGCGAAGAGGTCGCCCGCCGCCCCCACGGCACCCAGTTCCCGTGCCTTCCGGACGTTCTGCTCGGCCCAGTAGCCGACCACACGCGGCCCGGGCACCGCGGCGGCGAGCTTCAGCAGGCCGGTGAAGTCGTCCTCGGAGGAGATCTGCGGGCCGCCGCACTCGTGCACCGAGCCGATGCCGAGCGAGGCCGCGTGGGCGAGGGCCGCGCGCTGGGCCCCGGCGCGCTGGGCCGGGGTGATGGCGGCGAGGGCGGCCTCGCGGACGGTGTGGTGGGCGTCGGCGGTGAGCGGGGCGTCCGCGCGGGGGACGTCGCCGGGGATCAGGTCCAGCAGGGCGGTGGTGACGACCGCCGAGTGCACGTCGATGCGGGAGAGGTACAGCGGGCGGCCGCCGGTGGCCTCGTCGAGTTCGGCGCGGGTCGGCGGGCGGCCGCCGGGCCAGCGGGCGGCGTCCCAGCCGTGGCCCAGCAGGACGCGGTCGTCCGGGCGGCCGGCGGCGAAGTCGCGGACCAGGGCGAGGGCCGCCTCCAGGGTGGGGGCGCCGGACAGGTCCAGGCCGGTCAGGGCGAGACCGGTGGCGGTGGTGTGTACATGGGCGTCGGTGAAGGCCGGGGTCACCAGGGCGCCGTCGAGGTCGATCACCTCGTCCACGCCGTCGGCGAAGGCGTCGGCGGCGCCCTCCGAACCGACCCAGGCGACTTGGCCGCGCTCCACCACCATCGCCGTGGCGAAGGGATCGGCGGGGCTGTGCACCTCGCCTCGGCGCAGCAGGACGGTCTCGGGGGGCCCGGAGTCGGCGGTGCGGTCGTTCATGGCGGACAGTTTCCCGCCCCGGCCGGCGTCGGCTGTACCCGGGGCGGCCGCAAGGCACCCGTGGGGTGATCAGATCCGGGGCGGTCGCGCCTCGTACGGCGTGGACAGCACCACCGTCGTGCGCGTCGACACCCCTGCCAGACCGCGCAGCCTCGCCAGCAGCTCTTCCAGTTCGTGCGGGGTGCCCACCCGCACCTTGAGGATGTAGTTCTCGTCGCCGGCGACGCTGTGGCAGGCCTCGATCTCGGGCACGCCGGCGAGGCGGTCCGCGATGTCGTCGGGGGCGCTGGGGTCGAACGGTTTCACCGAGATGAACGCGGTGAGCGGCAGCCCGACGGCCTCGGGGTCGACCACCGCGGCGTAGCCGCGGATGACGCCACGCTGTTCCAGCCGGCGCACGCGCTGGTGCACGGCCGACGTGGACAGCCCCGTGGCCTTGCCCAGGTCTGTGTAGCTCATCCGCCCGTCCTTGACGAGCAGCTGCACGATCTGTCGGTCCAGCTCCTCCATGGCGCCAAAACCTACAGTGCGCGTGATCTCCTGGGATAGCCGAGAGCGCAGGTCATGGCCGGTTCGATACAAAAGGCGCCGCACAGGGCCCGCAGAGGGCACCTGCACGCGGCATGTGACGAACGCCACACGTCTCGAAGGGGCTCCGTGATGTTCTCGTGATTACCGCCGAGGGCGGGCGGGAAGTGCTTGCTGTGGTCGAGGCCGCAGCGCCGTAACGGCCCAGCCTTAGGGGGAGAATCCCATGCAGAGTGTCCATCGCCCTGGTCGATCCGCGTCCAAGCGGCAGCAGCCGGTCGTCGAGCCCGAGCCGGAGGGCGTCGAACCCGACGCCCTCGACGACGAACCGGACGCCTACGACACCTTCGAGATGTACCGGGTGATCTGCCCGGACTGCGCGCAGCCGATCGCGCTGCTGGCGGACGAGCGGGTGCTGCCCGAGCACGCGCTGTGCGCCTCGCCGTGGAACCCGTTCGGCCTCACGGTCTGTGCGGGCACGGGCCGTTCGGCTGCCGACGCCCGTCCCGCGGACGAGTCCTTCGCGCCGCAGGAGCAGGGCACCGCCCTGCTGCTGACGCTCCCCCAGGGTCTGGACTGGCGCACGCAGCCCTTCTCGCACGTCGGCGGCCCGGGCTCGCGCCCGATGCGCGTACCGGCGATGCGCCGCCAGGCCGCCTGAGCCGCCTCACCGCGTCCAGTACACGCCCTGCACCATGGCGCGCAGGCTGTCGTGGTGCAGGATCAGTGTGTCCGGGTCCGCCGGGACGGCGACCTCCCCGAAGTACGCCTGCCGGTAGGCGACGCGCAGCATGACGATCGCGTGCCGCAGGGCGGCGTAGAGGGTGTGGAAGTCCATGTCGCGCGGGGTGTGGCCGGTCAGGCGCGCGTAGCAGGCCTCGACGCGGTCGCGGCGCAGGAGGTCCGGCAGTCCGCGCCGGCCGGAGGCGACCGTGAGGTCGTGGAAGAAGCGGTGCAGATAGACGATCCAGCCGAGGTCGACCTCGCGCGGGGCGAGTGCCGCCATCTCCCAGTCCAGGACGGCCACGGGGTCGAAACCGTCGTAGACGATGTTCCCGATGCGCGCGTCGCCCCAGCTGAGGACGGGTTCGCCCCCTTCACACGGCCACAGCTCCTCCAGCCGGTCGAAGGCGGCCTCGATGAGGGGTGAGCGGGGCAGGCCGTCGATCACCCAGTCGTAGTAGGCCCGTTGGGCCGTCACATGACGGCGCAGCGCGTCTCCCGGCCCGGGCCCGGCGAGGAACTGCGCCTCGGCGAGGGGCACTTGGTCGTGCAGGCGGGCCAACAGGGCGACGGTGGAGGCCTCCAGGTGCTCGCGTTCGGCGTCGCTCGCCCCGTGCAGCCAACTGCCCTCGTAGGTGTACGGCATGACGTCCGGCGGCACGCGGCCGGCGACCCGCTCCATGACGAAGAACGGCGCCCCGAGCGGGCCCGGGTCCTCCTCCAGCCACAGCACCCGCGGCACGGGCACGTCCGTGCGCTCGGCCACCAGGCGCAGGGTGCGGTACTGGCGGGCCATGTCGTACTCGGGGAAGACGGTGTACGCCGCCGGGTCCGCGGCGAGCCGCAACGCGCAGGCCCCGAAAGGCGCTTCGGGGTGCTCGAGGTCGAACAGGAGGGTCTCGCTGGACATGCCGTTGGTGGCCGGGACGGTGACCCCGGTGGCCTTGGCGCCGGGCAGCCGGGTGCCGAGCCAGGCGGTCAGCCGCCGGGCGAGCTCCTCGGGGTCGCGGGTGGTGGTACGGGGACGCGGTGCCGTGGCCATGCGGGCTCCTCCCTCAGGTACGACCGATGTCTCAAGGCGCAACCGACGCCTCAGGGTGCGACCGAGTCGAAGCCGGTGAAGCCGCTCGGGTCGTGCCGGCCGAACGAGCCGTGCTCGAAGATGCCGTAGCCGGTCCGTCCGTCCAGCCGGAAGCGGGCGGAGTGGTCGGTGACGCCGTAACCGGCCAGCGGGTGGGGCAGGGTCATGTCGTAGGTACGGCGATCCGTCCAGCCGGGGCCCCGCCACGTGCCGTGCTGCCAGTCGTCCGCCGGCGGATAGCCCGCGCCGAGCGCGAGCGGCGAGGAGGCCAGGATCTCGACGTCAAGCTTCCGCGACTCCCGCGCGTCCCCCAGATGGATGACCGCCCGTTCCGGGTGGCGGGTGCCGGAGCGGTATGCGATGTCGGTCTGCGGCCAGCCCAGTTGGCGGTCGCGCCGGCCGGGGCGGACCAGGGTGGCGTCGTTCAGGGAGCGGTGGCCGTCGGCGTCCTCCTGGGTGATGACCATCAGGAAGCGGTCCTCGAAGCGGACCGGGCACCAGATCCAGTGGAAGCCCTCGGTGGGGTGGTCCGCGGCGAGCCGCCCGCCGTCCTCGCCCGGGACGGGCCGCACGCCCCAGCTGCGGTCCCGGGTGCCGGTCCAGTCGTCCGCGGTGACCCGGAACTCCTCTCCCCCGGCCCGGAGCACGCCCTGCGCGGTACCCGCCTGGACGAAGCGGCGGCCCTCCAGGGTGAGCCGGTCGCCCCGGCGCTGGAGGTGGTGCGGCTCCCAGAGGGCGGGGAAGGCGGCCGTCCAGGTGAGGTCGTACGACAGCTGCTCGTCCTCGCAGATCAGGCGCAGCTCCCCCAGCGGCCGCGGGACCTCGATGCGCAGCGGTCCGACGGCGAGCCGCATCCGGTCCTCCCCCAGGGCGTCGGAGGCGCGTACGGCGTGCAGGGTGTCCCCGGTGCGCAGGGTGGCGTAGGCGTCGATCACGCCGAGGTTGGGGTAGACGCCGAGGCCGAGGATGAGCAGGGCGCGGCCGGCGTGGTCGAAGACGTGGAAGATGCAGCGGTCGTAGGCGTTCCGGTCACCGGTCGCCACGTGCCTCATGGACAGCGGCACCTGGTGCACCGGGTACTCGTCGAGCGGTACGGGACGGTCGTCGGCCACGGTCACCCCCTGAGCGATGGTCGGCTGACGGTACGTCAGTTGGCCGGAGGAGACCAGAGGGGGGACGGGATGGGCCTGAACTGACGCTCGATTCCGCCGGGCGGTGACCTGTCCGGCCGCTGCCGCGTTGCCCGGGTATGGCCCTCATGCACTCGGTCACCGGGCGTCAGCGCCGCATCTTCGTCCCTCGCCCCGCAGAATCGGTTCCGCCGCCGCCCGCGCCGCCGGATCCGCCCATCTACCGCGACCTCATGCGGACCTGGGCCGACCGGGGCCGGACCCTGCCGGGCCGCCACGATCCGGAGTGGATCAGGCTGGCGGCCCCGACGGTCCTCACGGGGCAGTTCAGCGGCCTTCGGGTCCCGCCACGTGACGGGCGATGACCATCCGCTGGATCTGGTTGGTGCCCTCGACGATCTGCAGGACCTTGGCCTCGCGCATGTAGCGCTCGGCCGGGAAGTCGGCGGTGTAGCCGTAGCCGCCGAGTATCTGCACGGCATCCGTGGTGACCTTCATGGCCGTGTCGGTGCAGTGCAGCTTGGCCATGGCGGCCTGCTTGGCGAACGGCTTGCCGGCGTCGCGCAGCCGGGCCGCCGCGAGGTACAGCGCACGGCCGGCCTCGATCTGGGTGGCCATGTCGGCGAGCATGAAGCGCAGGCCCTGGAAGTCGGCGATGGGGTGGCCGAACTGCCGGCGCTGCGTGGCGTAGGCGATCGCCTCGTCCAGTGCGGCCTGGGCGAGGCCGATCGCGCAGGCGGCGATGCCGAGCCGTCCGGAGTCGAGGGCGGACAGGGCGATGAAGAAGCCCTGGCCCTCCTCGCCGATCCGCCGGTCGTCGCCGACGCGGACCCCGTCGAGGTGGACCTGCGCGGTGGGCGAGCCCTTCATGCCCATCTTCTTCTCGGGTACGGCCCCGCTCAGGCCGGGCGCGTCCCCGGGGACCAGGAAGGCGGTGATCCCGCGCGGACCCTCCTCGCCGGTGCGGGCCATCACGGTGTAGAAGTCGGCGATGCCGCCGTGCGTGATCCAGGCCTTGGTGCCGTTGATCACCCACTGGTCGCCGTCGCGGACGGCCTTCGTACGCAGGGAGGCCGCGTCGGAACCGGAGGACGCCTCGGAGAGGCAGTACGCGCCGAGCAGGCCACCGCCGAGCATGGCGGGCAGATGCTCGACCTGCTGCTGCTTGCTGCCGTAGGTGGCGAGCGCGTAGGAGGCGAGCGTGTGCACGCTGACGCCGAGGCCCACGGTGAGCCGGGCCGCGGCCAGCTCCTCCAGGACCTGGAGGTAGACCTCGTAGGGCTGGTCGCCGCCGCCGTACTCGGAGTCGTACGGCAGGCCGAGCAGGCCCGCTTCGGACAGCAGGGTGAAGACCTCGCGCGGGAAGCGTCCCGCGTCCTCCTCCTCGGCGGCCTTCGGCGCGATCTCGCGCTGGGCGATGTCCCGGACGAGCGCGAGCAGATCCCGCGCCTCCTCCGTCGGCAGCTGACGCTCCACCGGCTGCGGGTCGCGGTCGGACATGGCGTCGGTCTCCTCCCTGGTCGGGCACCGGCGGTCTGGCCCTGTGGGTGGGGGCGGCTCCGCCTGGTCGTTCCATGATCGCCGAAGGGGCCCTCTCCCGGGTCTCGGAAGCGGCTGACCAGCGGCTGTGCGCTGTGAGTATGCCCGATCAGCGACCTCCCGTCACCAGTTAACGACCGCTTACTCCAAGAATCCAGTCGGAACCTGTCGTGGCCCTGGAAGCCGGCTCGAACCGTCGAGGCAGTGGTCCGGTCCTGCGGTCGGCACGGCCACCGCTCCTGCTGTCAGATGTCGCGGCGGGCCGGCTGCGGCGCCGGGTAGGCCGGGTCCAGTTCCTCGACGGCGCGCAAGGCTCCGCCGAGCGTCTTCACCAGCAGCTCGCGCATGGTGTCGCGGGACAGCTCGGGGCGGTCGATCCAGTCCAGGGTCGCGCCCTCGACACCGCACACCCAGGAAAGCAGGCCCATCCGGGCGAGCGGGGGGAGGTCGCCGCGGCCGTAGGCCCCTTCCGCGATGGTGGCGATGATCGCCTCGCGGACGCCGTCCCGGATGGCGTGCACCTCGGCGTCGAAGCCGACGCCGCCGCTGACGATGGTGCGGTAGGCGGCCTGGTGGTGCTCGGCGTAGCGCAGATAGCCGTCGACGGTGCGGTGGACGCGCTCCACCGCGGGCATCTCCGGGGCGCTGCCGGCGAAGGTGACCAGGTCGGCGACGGAGTCCTTGACGATCGCCAGGTAATAGCCGCGCTTGGACTGGAAGTAGTAGTAGATCAGCCCCTTGGCGACATGTGCCTGGCGGGCGATGTCGTCCATGGACAGCGCGTCGTAGGACGTGTCGGCGAACAACTTCCGCCCGATGGCGATGAGTTCGGCGCGACGGGCCATCGAGCGCTCGGTACCGCGCATCCGGGGACGGACGGCGGCACGCTGATGCGGCATATTCAATTTCGACCCTGTTCCAGGCGGTCGGCGGGACCTCCGCAGTATGTCAGAACATGCCGCACACGTGAGCGGGTCGCGTCAGAGCAGGCCGAGCTGGGTCACGAGCATCGCGAGGACCGCCACGAGGACCCAGCCCATGACGTGCTCGAGGATCTTCGGGCCGTCCTCCTGGGGGCCGCCGGTGCGGGCGCGGGGGGCGGTGGCGGGGTGTGCGGTCATGCTGGTTCTCGCTCAGGTCGGTGGTACGGGCGCGGTCCCCCCGGCCCGCCCGTCCACCTTGCCACCCGCGGCGGCGGGTGCGGCGATGAGCTTGCTCACAGGGTCGGCGCGCAGCGGCGAGGCGTAGACCAGCGCCGCGGTCAGCGGGGATCGGTGGAGTGCCGGTCAGGGTGAGGGCGAGACCGGATCGGAGGACGATGCCCGTGCCGGCGCCGCTGAGGACCGCTCCAGTGCGGAACAGGGCGGGCTTCATGCGCTGAATGCTCCTGTGCCCCGAGGCCCGCAGCGTGTCCCTGCTGGACTGGCTGCGGGCCGCGTGCGCCGCCCGCCCCCGGTCGCGGCAGACGGTCAGTGGATCCCGACGCTCCGCAGAGCACGGCGCTGGCCCGGTGCAGGGTGGGCCGGAAAGTAGAGGTAGCAGACTCCCCCGCTACCGGAGACGACCTTGCCGGAGGCGTTGTACCGCTTGGTCCTGAGCCAGATGTTCTCGAACTCCCGGCGCAGATAGACCCGTCGTACCGCGTCGTCGCTCGGCGAGGCCGGGTCGTTGGCGATCACGTCGCCGTCCGCGGTGAAGCCGATCACCGTCATCAGATGGCCGGAGGTGCCGTAGCCGGCGCCGGTCAGCTCGGTCTTCAGGAAGGACTGGGACGTCATGGCCGGGATGCCTGCCGCGATCAGCGTTTCCAGGTCGGTGAGCGAGGCGAGGCGGGTGACCACACCCTGGATGCCCTCGAAGGTGGCCGCGTAGGCGGCGTTGAACGGCCAGTTGCCGCAGCCCTGGTACTGGTAGTCGTAGGTGAAGCGGGCGGCGTGGTCCACCTGGGGGTCGGCGTAGGAGGGGTCGACCCAGGAGAGCTGCCCGGGGGTCAGCCGGCCGCCCCAGTACTCGATGATCATCTGTGAGGAGGTGGGGCTGCACCAGGCCTCGCCGCCGTTGTCGTACTGCGGGTACTGGCCCTTGTGGATCTCCTGGGAGTAGCGCGGTACGACCAGTTCCCGGGCGAGGCCGGGAGTGGAGGCGGGGACGGTGAAGCGGTCGGGGATGTCGGACCCCATGGCGCCCAGCCGCCACACGGTCGGCGTCAGGTGCGTCCCCGGCCTGCGGTAGAGGGTGAGACGCAGCCGGTACGACGTCAGGCGCAGGCCGGTGCTCGCGTCGTCGATGGCGAAGGTGTCGGTGGAGATGGTGCTCTTGCCGTCGGCCTGGCCGTCCACCGAGGTCCGCTTGATGTCCTGGTCACCGGCTGCCCAGCGGCCCATCACGTACCACGGGGTCTCGGTGCCGTCGGAGTACGTGCCCTGGAGCTCCACCTGGAGCCAGGTGCCCTCGGGGGTGTGGGCGTTCCAGGAGGAGACGACCTCGGTGGCGGGGACGGTGAGCCGGTGGACCGGGGAGGTCCAGGTGGCGTACTCCCAGGTGGCGGTCGTACCGGTGTGCGGATCGGTGTAGTCGGTGCGGCCGGCGGGGGCGCCGATCACGACGCCGGGGCGGGCGCCGGCGACGGCCCGGACGCCCTGGGCGGCGCCGAGGCGCCACTCCCGGTACGTGGTCCAGGCGTGGTAGTCGACCGTGCGGGCCTGCGCCTCGCCGGTGTCGTCGGCCTCGGCGGCGGGTCGCTGCGCGGCGGCGGCAACGGGGGCCGTTCCGCCGGCCGCCGCCACGGCGACGGCTGCGGTGAGGACGGTTCTGCGGGACGGCTGCTGGGCTCTGCTCATGGGCGCGATTACCCCCAGGTGTCCGGTGATCCGGTGCGGTTCGTGCGCCAACTATGGAGCAGGCGGCATGGCGCTGCCAGCACTTCTGCGCATGCCACGCCATCAATATTGGTCTGGGCCACTGGAGGGCCCGAAGGGGCGCGGGGCGGTACCCCTGTGCGGCTCCGCCGCGTGGGCGCACCACACCCCGCGCCACCCGTGGTGCCCGGCGTCAGACGAGATCCATCGCCGCGACCTCGTCGGGCCGGCCATAGCTGATCGGCCCCTGGAAGCGGCGGCGGGCGGTGGCCCACCACCACACCGTCGCCACGACCAGGACGGCACCGAGCGCGATCGGCGCGTAGTTGAAGGAGTCGACCGTGATCGGCGAGGCCTGCGGCAGCATGAACAGGACGCTGCTGAGCACGATCCAGATCACCGCGAGCCAGCCGACCGGCCGCCCCCAGCGGCCCAGGTGCCAGGGCCCGGGCTGGAACTCGCCACCGAGCCGCAGCCGCAGGAAGATCGGCACGGCGTAGGCGAGGAAGAGACCGACCACGTTGACGCTGACGATCGCGGTGAAGGCGGTGTGCGACCACCAGCCGGGCACCACCAGGGCCACCGAGCAGACCACCGCGAGCCACACCGCCTTCACGGGCGTCCGGGTGCGCGACGAGACCGAGTGCCACCAGCGGGAGCCGGGCATGGCGCCGTCACGGGAGAAGGCGAAGATCTGCCGCGTGTTGCTGGTGAGGTTGGCGAGGCCGCAGAAGAGCATCGCGCCGATGACGATGAGGAGCATGACCTTGGCGGCGCCGAGGCCGAGGCCGTCGATCAGAATCTGGACGGGCGGCGCCGCCGAACCGGCCTCCTTGGCGTAGTCGCCAATGCTGTAGACCAATGCCAGCATCAGGATCAGACCGGTGATCGCCGAATAGCCGATGGCGCGGGTGATCCCCTTGGGCGCGTTGACCGTCGCGTGGACCGTTTCCTCGGACATGTGGAAGCTGCCGTCGAACCCGGTGAACGTCCAGCTTGTGACCAGCAGACCGAGCAGGCCGCCGTAAAGGCCGCTCGAGAAGCCGGTGTTGTTCTCGAAATGCGTCACGAAGGACGCCGGCTGATGATGACCGGGGATCACTATGAGTGCGCCGACGATCACGACGAGTCCGATCAGCAGCCACCACACGGAAATGCGGTTCAGTACGGCGACGAGCTGCACGGTATAGGTGTTGGCGAGGCCCTGCACGACGATGATCAGGGCCGTGATCAGCACCGTCTGGTGCATGGTCGGCCGGTAGGACGGCCACTGCAGCTGGATGAAGGCCTGGATGAAGGTGGCCGCCGCATAGCCGGTGGCGGCGGTGCCACCGATCTGGCCCACGAAGTTCAGCCAGCCCGTGTACCAGGACCAGGCACCCTTGTGCCGCTTTGCAAGTTTACCGGCGGAGAAATACAGGGCACCGCTCGTCGGATACGCCGAGGCGACTTCCGCCATGGCCGCGCCGATGAGCAGTACCATGACGCAGACCCCGATCCAGCCGAAGACGAGAATACGGGGGCCGCCCGCGTTCATACCGAATCCGAAGGACGAGAAAATACCCGAGAGGATATTGATGATGGTGAACGAGATCGCGAAATTGTCGAACGCCTGGAAGCGCCGGGTGAGTTTCCGCGGATAACCCATCGCATGCAGGGTCGCGTCATCGTCGAACGCGACCGGGTCCTCGCCCGCGCGGGCCTTCGCCCCGCGCGTCGATGTCCGTTCCGACACGGTTCGGCCTTTCTCTGAGGGAATCTCCGGGTGAATCCGGGTGCAGGTGCGGAGCAGGTGCAGATCAGTCGGGCCGGGGGACGGGCAGTCCGCAGACGCGCCGGGCCCGGGAGAGCTGCTCGGCGGGGTCGCCGAAGGCACTCCAGGGCATGCGCGAGGCGTACGGGCCCATGGCCGTGAACACCGCCCGGGCCTCGAACTCACGCTCGGCCATGACCAGGGCGTGCGCGAGGTAGGCGAGGTCGAGCACCGGAGTGAAGCGGTAACGGCTCACCGCGGGCAGCCAGTTCTGGTAGATCGCCAGCGCGGTGGAGCGCCACTGCGGCTGTTCCCAGACGCGGTCGGCGAGCAGCCGGGTGGGGTTGTAGCTCTCCACCAGGGCCACCAGCGGCAGCAGCCGGAGGGCGGAGTCGGCGGGCGCCCGCTGGCTGAGGAAGGCGGCCACGTCCCAGGCGGCGTTGACCGATCCGCCGTACCGCGTGAAGAAGCACGACAGGAAGCGGTGGTGGCCCTCGCGGTGCCAGGGATCCAGCGACAGGACGTGCGAGAACAGCCGCCAGGGCCCGGGCGGAGCGGTGAGCAGGCCGTGCGGGGCCGGGTCGCGCAGCCGGTGCAGCCGGGCCATGGCGAGCTTGGCGACCCAGGGCGTGGGGTCCTCGGGGGCCATGGCGGAGGCCCGGTCACAGGCGGTCAGCGCGATCCGCTCCAGTGCCTCGGCGCGCTCGTCGCGGGCGTCGGCGGCCCGCAGCGCGCGCTGCACCGCGACCCGGGCCCACATCAGCGCGGACTCGGGTGTCGGCTCCTCGGCGAGCCAGCGCTCGACCAGATCGGTGCCGGCCGCCTCCGAGGCGAGGACCAGCGAGCGATGGGCGCGCAGGGCGAAGTCGGTACGCGTCTCGGCGAGGGCCTCGTACGCGTATCGATAACGTCCGGCGCGCACATCGACGCATACGCTCGCCAGGACACGGTCGTCGGCCGCCGGATGCCACACATAGTGCCCCTCGAATAACTCCGCGGCCATGTCCCCCTGCCAGTACCCGTACGGCGCACAGCGGTTGCGCTGGAGGGCACCCTACTCAGCGGCGGGCACACCCGGAACGCCTAATTCGACATATCGGTCAGGGGATTTCGCGAATGTTTATCCAGGCCATTGACTGGCCGCCAGCCGGTGATTCAAAACGCGACGACAACTACACTGTTCCGGAAACCGCCCACACCCACCCACCCCGGGAACCACCATTCGTGACCTCGCCGCCCGGCTGCGCGGGCTTCCCCCCTCCCTCGGGCCGGTCCGGCTGATCGGCGTCGACGGGCACGCCGGCTCGGGAAAGTCCACCTTCGCCGGGCACTTGGCCACCGCGCTCGGCGGGGCTCCGGTGCTGCACCTCGACGACGTCGCCAGCCACGAGCAGCTCTTCGAGTGGACCGACCGGCTCACGGACCAGGTGATCCGGCCGTTCGCCCGGGGCGAGAGCGCCTTCTACGCGCCCTACGACTGGCACGCCCGCGGCTTCGGCGCACCGCGCCCGCTGCCGGCCGCACCCGTGGTCCTCCTCGAGGGCGTCGGCGCCGGCCGCCGGGCCCTGCGGCCGTATCTGGCCCTGCTGCTGTGGATGGAACTGGCCCGGGAGGAGTCCTGGACGCGTGGCCGGCTGCGGGACGGGACCGAGCAGCGGGAGTTCTGGAAGGGCTGGGTCGAGGCGGAGCAAGCGCACTTCACCGCGGACCCTTCGCGCCCCCATGCCGATCTTCTGGTGCTGCAGGCGCCAAAGGGGTACGAGGTGCTGCCGGGCCCCGGGTCAACTCGTGGACCGGACCAAAGCGTGACCCAGAGTGACGAATCTTCCGCGTTGTGGTGAAGTCGTGAAGACCCTTGCGGGGGAACTTCTCCCGGTGCCTCAACTCCGCTTGACCGGGGGGCCGTACAGGTCTTACGTTCTCAATGAGCGGTCATTCGGGACCGCCCCCATACGCGAAGCCCCCGGTTGTTCCCCCGTGACCGGGGGCTTCGTTCTGTCTGCCCACCTTTTTCCGGGCGCCCCGCGCACCGATCCGCTCACCCTCGGTCACCGATCCGTGCGCGCCCCGTCTGCTCCCACCTCGCCAAACGGCCCGTGCGGCACCCTTCGGCACGCGGTCGTCGCGCGGGTACGATGCCCTCGGTGCGACCTTCGAGGCTGCCTCGCGCACCTGTAACTCCGGTCCGCGGAACGGCGGTTCGACCGCGGCGACGTCGGGCGACTGCCCGGTGGTGAACCACGGGGGCACGGTCTGTGGGGGGACGGGATGGACTTCGGCACGCAGGGCCCAGAGGCCCCGGCCGACCTGGCCTGGCTGCGGGGTGTGGACGCCTACACGATGGGCGCCTACCCGCAGGCGGAGGAGGAGTTCCGCACCGCGGTGCGGATGGACCCGGGCATGGCCGACGGCTGGCTCGGGCTGCACGCCCTCCGGGTCGACACGACGACCTCGCTGCTCAGGATGTTCCGGCACCGCGAGCGCTTCGGCGAACAGCGCGCCCGGCACCGCCGCACGCTCAACTCCTGGTACTGGCTGGGCTGGTGGGTGCAGCCGGTGCTGGAGAGCCCGCGCGATCTGCTGCTCGCGCACGCCTCGCACTGGCTGGACGGCCGGCACGTGCCCGAGCTGGACCGGGCGCTCGCCGGGCTGCCCCCGGTCGACACCGACCCGCAGGTCCGCTTCCTGCACGCCTGCCGCGCCTATCTGGTCAAGGACTGGGAGCAGCTGGTACGGCACACCGACCCACTGCTGGACGATCCCATGCTCGGCATCGAGGCGGGCCTGTTCGGCGGCATGGCCAGGGTCCGGCTGGAGATGTACGGCCAGGCCGAGCCCCTGCTGTCGGCGGCACTGATGCGCTGCCGCAGCGAGCAGCCGCAGCGCAAGGAGCTGCGCTACTGGCTGGCGCGGGCGCACGAGGGCACGGGACGCTCGGCGGCGGCGCTCCCCCTGTACCGGGCCGTGCACCGCGTCGACCCGGCCTTCATGGACACCTCGGCACGGCTGGCGGCGATCGCCGAGGGCGACGGGTACGACGAGACCGCCGACCTGGCGGCGATCACGCTGACCGGTGCCGGGCAGGACAGCGTGGACGGGCCCGACGGCTTCGATCCGCTCTTCGGCACCGAGGGGCGTGATCTGCGGCTGCCGGAGCCGGATCTGCCGACGGGGCCCCTGCCGTCGGTGACCGATCCGGCGGTGCGGATCAGGACCGGTGTCTCCTCGTCCCCCATTCCGGCCGGTCCGACCGATCCCGCCCTGCTCGAGGAGGCGCTCGCCGAGCTGGAGCGCATGGTGGGGCTGGAGCCGGTGAAACGCCAGGTCAAGGCGCTGTCCGCGCAGTTGAACATGGCCCGGCTGCGGGCCGGGCAGGGGCTGCCGGTGCAGCCGCCGAAACGGCACTTCGTCTTCTCCGGGCCGTCGGGCACCGGCAAGACCACGGTGGCCCGGATTCTGGGGCGGGTGTTCTACGCGCTCGGGCTGCTCGGCGGTGACCATCTGGTCGAGGCGCAGCGGGCGGACCTCGTCGGCGAGTACCTCGGGCAGACGGCCGTGAAGGCCAACGAGCTGATCGACTCCGCGATCGGCGGGGTGCTGTTCGTGGACGAGGCGTACTCGCTGTCCAACTCCGGGTACGGCAAGGGGGACGCGTACGGCGACGAGGCCCTGCAGGTGCTGCTGAAGCGGGCCGAGGACAACCGGGACCACCTGGTGGTGATCCTCGCCGGCTATCCGGAGGGCATGGACCGGCTGCTGGCCGCGAACCCCGGACTGTCCTCCCGGTTCACGACCCGCGTCGACTTCCCCTCCTACCGGCCGCACGAACTCACCGAGATCGGCAAGGTGCTGGCCGCGGAGAACGGGGACGCATGGGACGAGGAGGCCCAGGAGGAACTGCGCTCGATCGCCGGGCACGTGGTCGAGCAGGGGTGGATCGACGAACTGGGCAACGGCCGGTTTCTGCGCACGCTCTACGAGAAGAGCTGCGCGTACCGGGATCTCCGGCTGTCGACGTATGCGGGCGCGCTGTCGCGGGAGGACCTGGCGACGCTGCGGTTGCCGGATCTGATGCAGGCGTACGGGGAGGTGCTGTCGGGGCGGGGGCCGCACGATCCGTCGGGCATGTAGCAGCGCCCCGAAGGGGGCGCGGGGCCGTGTTCGCCATGCGGCCCCCCGCGCGGGCGCGACCGGCCACAACGCACCGCCGGCCGCGCCGCTCCCCGCACCACCCGGGCTAGGAGGCGAGCAGCTGCTCCGACTCCCCGCTGTTCCGCGGCTCCGGCATCTCGCGATGTGCCGGATCCCGTACCTCGCCCACCAGCAGCTCCAGGACGTCCTCCAGGGCCACCAGACCCAGCACCTTGCCGGAGGCGTCCGCGACCTGGGCCAGGTGCGTGGCCGCGCGCCGCATGACCGTGAGGGCGTCGTCGAGCGGCAGCTCGGCCCGCAGGGTGGCCATGGGGCGCCAGACCTGTTGCGGGACGGCACGGTGGGATTGCTCCAGGTCGAGGACGTCCTTGACGTGGACGTACCCCATGAAGGGGCCCTTGTCCGACGCGGCGACCGGGAAGCGTGAGTACCCGGTGCGGGCCGTCAGCTCGACGATCTGGCCCGGGGTGACCGACGGGGCCACCGTGACCAGGGACTCCCGGCGCAGCAGGACGTCCGTCACC
The DNA here is from genome assembly GCF_053598315.1 of Streptomyces sp. NPDC001153. Lineage (NCBI taxonomy): Bacteria > Bacillati > Actinomycetota > Actinomycetes > Kitasatosporales > Streptomycetaceae > Streptomyces > Streptomyces sp. NPDC001153. The sequence goes on along the minus strand of NZ_JBSFJZ010000050.1, from coordinate 60,911 downwards.
GGGCGGGAGCCCAGTTCCAGGGCGTCCTCCAGGCGTTCCCGCTCCTCGGGGTCGAGCAGGCCGGCCTGGCCGGAGTCCTCCAGCAGGCGGTTGAGCTGCTCGCTGGTGACGACGGCCTCGACCTCGTCCTTGGGCTCGACACGGAAGAGCCGCAGGATGGCCTGGGCGCAGGCGCCGAGGGCCACGGTGATCGGCCTGCACAGGCGGGCGAACCAGACCAGGCCGGGGCTCAGCCACAGCGCCGCCTTCTCGGGGGCCGCCATCGCGAGGTTCTTCGGCACCATCTCGCCGATGACCAGGTGGAAGAAGACCACGGCCGCCAGCGCGATGACATAGCCCAGCGGGTGGACCATGCCGTCGGGGAGGTGGACCGCCGCGAACACCGGCTCCAGCAGATGTGCCACCGTCGGCTCGGCGACCGCGCCCAGCGTCAGCGAGCAGACCGTGATGCCGAACTGGGCCGCGGCCATCATCTGGGGCAGGCGCTGAAGGCCGTAGAGGACCTGGCGGGCCCGCGCCGTACCCAGCGGTTCGATCTGGCTGCGGCGCACGGACACGAGGGCGAACTCGGCGCCGACGAAGAAGCCGTTGGCGAGCACGAGCAGCGCGGCGAAGACCAGTTGGAGGACGCTCATCGGGCGGCCTCCATCACGTTCGCCGCCGGGGCCGTCCTGACCAGGCGGACCCGTTCGGCGCGGTAGTGGCCGACCTGGCGGACCGAGAGCCGCCAGCCGGGGAGTTCCGCCTTGTCACCGGGGGCCGGGATACGGCCGAGCAGGTCGGCGACGAGTCCGGCGACCGTCTCGTACGGCCCTTCGGGCACGTCCAGGCCTATGCGCTGGAGGATGTCGACGCGGCAGCTGCCGTCGGCGTCCCAGGCGGGCCGGCCGTCCTCCGGCGGGGCGGGGGCCAGCTCGGGCATGTCCGTGGCGTCGTGCTCGTCGCGGACCTCGCCGACGAGCTCCTCGACGATGTCCTCCAGGGTGACCACGCCCGCCGTGCCGCCGTACTCGTCCACGACGACGGCGATGGGCTGCTCGGAGCGGAGCCGGGCGAGCAGGGGCTGGACCGGCAGGGTCTCCGGGACCAGCAGCGCCTTGCGGGCGATGCGGGTCACCGGGGTGCGCAGGCGGTCGTGCACGGGGACGGCGAGGGCGTCCTTCAGATGGGCCATGCCCACGATCTCGTCGATCTTCTCCCGGTAGACGGGGAAGCGGGACAGGCCGGTGGCCCGGGTGAGGTTGACGACGTCCTCGGCGGTGGCCGAGTCCTGGAGGGCGCTGACCTTCACGCGCGGGGTCATGACGTGCTGCGCGGTCAGCTCGCCCAGGGACAGGGTGCGGACGAACAGGTCGGCCGTGTCCTGTTCCAGGGCGCCGGCCAGCGCGGAGTGCCGGGCGAGCGAGACGAGTTCACCCGGGGTGCGGGCGGAGGCCAGTTCCTCGGCGGGTTCGACGCCGAGGGCCCGCACCAGCCGGTTGGCGACGGTGTTGAGCGCGGCGATCACCGGGCGGAACAGGGAGGAGAAGCGGTGCTGGGGGCCGGCCACGAACCGGGCGACCGGCAGCGGCTTGGACACCGCCCAGTTCTTGGGCACGAGCTCGCCGATCACCATCTGGATCGCGGAGGCCAGCAGCATGCCGACGATCACGGCGACACCGGAGACCGCGCCGTCCGGGATGCCGGTGGCGGCGAACGGGCCGTGCAGCAGCCCGGCCAGGGCCGGTTCGGCGAGCATGCCGACGACCAGGGAGGTGATGGTGATGCCGAGCTGGGTGCCGGAGAGCTGGAAGGACAGCTCCTTGAGCGACTCGGCCACTCTGCCGGCCCGGCGGTCGCCCTCGGCGGCCGCCTTCTCGGCGTCCGTGGCCTCGACGGTCACCAGGCCGAACTCGGCCGCCACGAAGAATCCGTTGGCGAGGATCAGCAGGAAAGCCGCTCCCAGGAGCAGCAGGGAGATGGTCACGCTGCCACCGCCTCCCCGGTATGTCGGGTCGGGGCGGCGCAGGTACTACAGGACGATCCGTCCATCGCTGGAGGGAGTCACTCCTCGGGTAGCAGGAACCCCTGTGCACCGGGTGGTGCCCCAGGGGCGGAGGCGCAGCGAAACGGCCTCCGTCACCAGATTAATCAAGACACGGGCCAGTGGGGCAGAGTCGGCGACCCCGAGTCAGCCCCGGTCTGTCCCCGAGCCGCCCCTGATCCGGCCCGATCCGCCCCGATCAGCCCTGGTCCTCGACCGGGTGGGCCGCGGAACGGGCCTCGGCGAGGGCCCGCAGGGCCTGCGCGTCGGCGATGGCGCGCTGCTTGGCGAGGCCCGGCTGGATGCCGAGCGCGGGCAGGCTGGTGCCGTCGCTGAGGTTGAGGAACACCCAGGGATCCCCCGGACGGAGGTTGACCTGGACGATCTCCGCCCACTCCAGGTGCCGCTCGCCGACGATGTTGACCACGGTGACACCGGACTCGTCGGCGACGACCTTCACCCGGGCCAGCTGGGCCAGCGCCCAGAAGATCAGCGCCCCGGTGACGACGAAGCTCGCCCGCTCCCCCGGGCCGAGCTGCTCCAGCAGCATCGCGACCCCGGAGATGGTCAGGAAGATCGCGACACCGGCGGTGAGCAGGATCACCCGGGTATGGCCGGGCCGGAAGGTGACGGGAAGGGCGGGAACGGAAGGGGCCTCGGACATCTCGGTGCGCACCCCTTACAGGCGGCAGGCGTGGATGGCCGTGGTGAGGATGGCGCGGGCGCCGATGGCATAGAGGTCGTCCATGATCCGCTGCGCCTCCTTGGCGGGGACCATGGCACGGACCGCGACCCAGCCCTCGTTGTGCAGCGGGGAGACGGTCGGGGACTCCAGGCCGGGGGTGAGCGCGACGGCCTTCTCCAGCTGCTCGACGCGGCAGTCGTAGTCCATCATCACGTACGTCCGGGCGACCAGGACGCCCTGGAGGCGGCGCAGGAACTGCTGGACCTTCGGCTCGGCGTCCTCCTCGCCGTCGGCGTCGGTGCGGCGGATGACGATCGCCTCGGACTTCATGATCGGCTCGCCGAAGACCTCCAGCCCGGCGTTGCGCAGGCTGGTGCCGGTCTCCACGACGTCGGCGATGACCTCGGCGACGCCGAGCTCGATCGCGGTCTCCACGGCGCCGTCGAGGTGGACGACGGAGGCGTCGACGCCGCTGTCCTCGAGGTGCCTGGCCACGATGCCCTCGTAGGAGGTGGCGACCGTCTTGCCCTTGAGGTCCTCGACGCCGCCCGCGGTGCCCGGCCTGCCGGCGAAACGGAAGGTGGAGCGGGCGAAGCCGAGCGGCAGGATCTCCTCGGCGTCGGCGCCGGAGTCGATCAGCAGGTCGCGGCCGGTGATACCCAGGTCGAGGCGGCCGGAGGCGACGTAGATCGCGATGTCGCGCGGGCGGAGGTAGAAGAACTCCACCTCGTTCCCCGGGTCGACGATCCGCAGCTCCTTGGACTCGCGGCGCTGCTGGTAGCCGGCCTCATGCAGCATCTCCGCCGCAGGGCCGGACAGTGAACCCTTGTTGGGGACGGCGATGCGCAGCATGAGGTCGGATTCCTTTGCGTGAAGGGGTTTCTACGGCTTTTCGGCTTGTGGCGGGCGGACTACAGGTGGGCGTAGACGTCGTCCAGGGAGATCCCGCGGGCGACCATCATCACCTGGACGTGGTACAGCAGCTGGGAAATCTCCTCGGCGGCCGCCTCCTTGCCCTCGTACTCGGCGGCCATCCAGACCTCGGCGGCCTCTTCGACGACCTTCTTGCCGATGGCATGGACACCCTTGCCGACCAGTTCTGCGGTGCGGGAGGTGGCGGGGTCGCCGTGGGCGGCCTTCTGCTGGAGCTCGGTGAAGAGCTCCTCGAACGTCTTCTTGGACATGGTGTCCTTACCCTACGCGCTCCGGCCGGTGCCTCAGTGCCAGGGTTCGGATACTGAGCGGAGCGTCGCCGCGGTCGCGACCGCGGCGGTCACCGCCTCGTGGCCCTTGTCCTCGCCCGAGCCCTCCAGGCCGGCCCGGTCCAGGGCCTGCTCCTCGGTGTCGCAGGTGAGCACGCCGAAGCCGACGGGCACGCCGGTCTCGATGCTGACCTGCGTGAGGCCCTGGGTGACGCCCTGGCACACGTAGTCGAAGTGGGGGGTGCCGCCGCGGATCACGACGCCGAGGGCGACCACGGCGTCGTAGCCGCGCCCGGCCAGCACCTTGGCGGCGACCGGGAGTTCGAAGCTGCCGGGGACCCGGATCAGGGTCGGCTCGTCGATCCCCAGTTCGTGCAGGGCGCGCAGGGCGCCGTTCACCAGACCGTCCATCACCTTCTCGTGCCACTGCGCCGCGATGACGGCGACCCTGAGGTCGCTCGCGTTGCGTACGGACAGTTCCGGTGCACCCTTGCCGCTCACGTGTCTCCTAAGTGCTTTCTTGCTTACTGGTTGCCACAGGTGGCCGCGGCCACGGAGGCCGGCACGGCGGGCGTGTCCAGCCAGGGCAGGTCGTGTCCCATACGGTCGCGCTTGGTGCGCAGGTAGTGCAGGTTGTGCTCGCCCGCCTGGACGGGCATCGGCTCGCGGTCGGTGACCTTCAGGCCGTGGCGCTCCAGCGCGTCCGTCTTGTCCGGGTTGTTGGTCATCAGCCGGACGCTGCGCACGCCGAGGTCGGCGAGGATCCGGGCACCGGCGCCGTAGTCGCGGGCGTCGGCGGGAAGGCCGAGTTCGAGGTTGGCGTCCAGGGTGTCGCGGCCGCGTTCCTGCAGCTCGTACGCCCGGAGCTTGGACAGCAGGCCGATGCCGCGCCCCTCGTGGCCGCGCAGGTAGACCACGACCCCCCGGCCCTCCTGCTGGATGCGCTGCAGGGCGGTGTCCAGCTGGGGGCCGCAGTCGCAGCGCAGGGAGCCGAAGACGTCACCGGTGAGGCATTCGGAGTGGACGCGGACCAGGACGTCCTCGCCGTCGCCGAGCTCGCCGTGGACGAGGGCGACGTGTTCGACGCCGTCGGTGGAGCGGTAGCCGTAGGCGGTGAAGGTGCCGTGCCTGGTGGGCAGGCGGGTCTCGGCCTCGCGGCGGACGGTGGGCTCGCTGCTGCGGCGGTAGGCGATCAGGTCCTCGATGGAGATGATCGTCAGGCCGTGCTTGCGGGCGAACGGGATCAGCTCGGGCAGGCGGAGCATCCGGCCGTCCTCGCCGGCGATCTCCACGATGGCGCCGGCCGGGCGCAGGCCCGCGAGCCGGGCGAGGTCGACGGCGGCCTCGGTGTGGCCGTTGCGGACGAGGACGCCGCCGGACTTGGCGCGCAGCGGGAAGATGTGGCCGGGGCGGACGAAGTCCGTCGGCTCCGCCGTGCCGCTCGCGAGGAGCTGCAGCGTGGTCGCGCGGTCCGCGGCCGAGATGCCGGTGCTCACACCGTGAGCGGCCGAGGCGTCCACGGAGATGGTGAACGCGGTCTTCATCGACTCGGTGTTGTCCTCGACCATCTGCGGCAGCCGCAGCCGGTCCAGTTCCTCGCCCTCCATGGGGGCGCAGATCAGTCCCCGGCACTCGCTCATCATGAAGGCGACGATCTCGGGGGTGGCCTTCTCGGCGGCGACGACGAGGTCACCCTCGTTCTCCCGGTCCTCGTCGTCCACGACCACGACCGGGCGGCCGGCCGCTATGTCGGCGATGGCCTGCTCGACGGGGTCGAGGCCGAAGCTCTCGAAGGCGTCCGTGTCGTACAGCAGCGGTGCCGAGGTCATGCCGGGGCTCCTTCCAGGACGGGCTGCGGGCTCCTGCGGGAGCGCAGCCACCAGTCGCGCATGCCCCACAGGACGAGTGCGCCGTAGATGACGTAGACGAAACCGGAGAAGGCGTAGCCGTTGGCGAAGTTGAGCGGTACGCCGACGAGGTCGACCAGCAGCCACGCGATCCAGAACTCGACCATGCCCTTGGCCTGGGCGTACATGGCGACGACGGTGCCGACGAAGATGTAGGCGTCGGGCCAGGGGTCCCAGGACAGCGACGGGTAGGCCGTGAAGAGCAGGGCCACAGCGACCGTGCCGACGGCGGCCGCGCCGAGCATGGCCGCGCGCTCACGCCAACTGGCGAACCGGGGGGCGATGTGGCCGTCCTCGGCCCGGCCCTGGTTGCGTCGCCACTGCCACCAGCCGTACAGGGCGACCGCCATGACGACGACCTGCTTGCCGGCGCTGCCGGCCAGGTGGCCGTAGAAGGCGGTGAACAGGACGAGACCGGAGAGGAACTGCACGGGCCAGGTCATCAGCGAGCGGCGCCAGCCGAGGGCGAGGGTGATCAGGCCGAGGATGTTGCCGGTCATGTCCGACCAGATGATGCGCTGGCCGAGGAGGGTGAAGGCCTCGGAGTTCAGCCAGTTCACTTGGCGGCTCCCTGGGCACGGTCGCCGAGGAGCCGCTCGACGTACTTGGCGACGACGTCGACCTCGAGGTTGACCGGGTCGCCGGGCTGCTTCACGCCGAGCGTGGTCAGGGCGAGGGTGGTCGGGATGAGGCTGACGGTGAAGTGGTCGGGGCCGGCGTCCACGACCGTGAGGCTGATGCCGTCGACGGTGATGGAGCCCTTCTCCACGACGTAGCGGGAGAGGTCCGCCGGGAGGGAGATCTTCACGATCTCCCAGTTCTCGGAGGGCGTGCGCTCCAGCACCTCTCCGGTGCCGTCGACATGGCCCTGCACGATGTGCCCGCCGAGACGCGCGCCCACGGCCATGGGACGCTCGAGGTTGACGCGGGAGCCCACGGTGAGTGCGCCGAGGCTGGAACGGTTCAGGGTCTCCGCCATCACATCGGCGGTGAACTCGTCGCCTTCGTGCTCCACGACGGTGAGACAGACCCCGTTCACGGCGATGGAGTCGCCGTGCTGCGCGCCCTCGGTCACGACGGGGCCGCGGAGCCGGAAGCGGGAGGCGTCGCCGAGGTTCTCGACGGCGGTGACCTCACCCAGCTCTTCGACGATTCCGGTGAACACTTCCCGGGTCCTCCTGCCTCTTCGGGCACGGACTCCGGGGCCTGTCGATGACGACAGAATGTACGGGTGAGCACGCCGGGACGACGCCGAAAGAGGCTCGTCCGCGCACGGACAAGCCCAGATACGGCGACGCGCACAGCTGAATGTGCCCGCCCGCCGCGCACTGCCTCCCATCCGGACTTTAACCGTCGGTCCAGGAATTTCACCTGGTCAACCGGCCGCTGGAAGCGACCGGGTCGCGGACTGTAACCGCCGGTTCGGACTTTCACCGACCCCGGAGTGCGCTGCTTCTGGTACAGAGCCAGTGTGCCACGCCGGGCGGCCCTCCCGACAGGCGGAGCGTGTGGGCTCCCTCACAGCACGTGTCGCCCGCCTTGCGCGGTGCGGTCGGACGGCGCAACCTCCGGCCGTCCAGGGCGGGTTGCCCTTGGTCCGGACCCATTGACCCCTCTGGTCTAGTCCTTTTATCGTTCGGGCGGGTCCGGTGGCGGTGACGACGGCCCTTGCCCGCCGCCGGGCCGTCAGGACGCGGAGCCGCCGGGACGCCGGGACGCCGACGCCGCGATCGGTCGCCGCCGGGTGTCTGGCAGGGTGAGGCGCATGACGCCATCGCCGCCCTCCGACGAGTTCGAGTCCCACCGGCCCCGGCTGTTCGGCCTGGCCTACCGCCTGCTGGGCTCCGCCCACGAGGCTGAGGACGCGGTGCAGGACGCGTATCTGCGGTTCAGCGGCACCGACCGGGCGGCGGTCGAACATCCCGGGGCATGGCTCGCCAAAGCCGTCACCAACCTCTGCCTGACCCGGCTCACCTCGGCGCGGGCGCGGCGCGAGGAATACCCCGGGACCTGGCTGCCCGAGCCGGTGGTCACCTCCGACGGCGCGCTCGGGCCGCTGGAGTCGGCGGAGCGGCGCGAGCAGGTCTCCATGGCCCTGCTGGTCCTGCTGGAGCGGCTGACGCCGACCGAGCGGGCCGTGTACGTGCTGCGGGAGGCCTTCGGTTACGCCCACCGGGAGATCGCGGACGTCCTGGACCTGAGCGAGGCCAACTGCCGTCAGCTGTACCGGCGGGCGGTGGCCCGGGTCGCCGTACCGGAGGGCCGCTTCGAGCCGGCGCCGGAGCGGCAGGAGGCACTGCTCATGTCCTTCCTCACGGCGGCCCGCGAGGGCGACCTGGCCGGTCTGGAGAAGATGCTCGCGGCGGACGTCACCTACTGGGGCGACGGCGGTGGCCAGGTGTCCGCGGTCAGGCGGCCGGTCGAGGGACGCGAGAAGGTCGTGCGCTTCCTGGTGGGCGGGGCCGAGCGGTTCACGGGCGGCCTGGACTTCGCGGTGGCGGAGGTCAACGGCGCGAGCGCGCTGGTCGCGTGGGCGGGCGACGTGCTCGCCGGGGTGGCGTCCTTCGAGCTGCGGGACGGGCTGATCACCCATGTGCGGACCGTGATGAACCCGGACAAGCTGGCCTACATGCAACGGCAGCTCACACGGCCGTAGCGGAGCGGGTCCCCGGGCTTGTCACATTCGCCGGGGGCTGCGTGGTCTCAGCTGTCGAAGGTGCTCCGACCCGGGGCACGCGGAGTCCGGAGGGACGGGAACAGCATGACCACGATCCTGGTGACCGGCGGGACCGGCACGCTCGGCCGGTGTGTGACGGAGCGGCTGCGGGCGGAGGGGCACGAGGTGCGGGTGCTCAGCCGGCACACACCGCCGTACGCCGTCGATCTGCGCGTGGGCGGAAGCGGTCTCGACGCCGCGCTCGCCGGGGTGGAGACGGTGGTGCACTGCGCGAGCAGTCCGCGGGGCGGGGACGAGCAGGCGGCCGGGCATCTGATCGCGGCGGCACGGCGGGCCGGGGTGGGCCACCTGGTGTACATCTCCATCGTGGGGGTCGACCGGGTGCCGTTCGGCTACTACCGGTCCAAGCTCGCGGTGGAGCGGCGGATCGAGGAGTCGGGTCTCGGCTGGACCGTGCTGCGGGCCACGCAGTTCCACGACCTGCTGGTGACGCTGTTCCAGGGGTTGGCCAAGGCGCCCGTCATGCCGGTGCCGGCCGGGGTGCCGGACCAGCCGGTGGAGGTGGCCGAAGTGGCCGCTCGCCTCGTCGAGTTGGCCGTCTCGGAACCGGCCGGTCGGGTGCCGGACATGGGCGGTCCGGAGGTACGGTCGCTCGACTCGCTGGCCCGCGCCTATCTCCGGGCGACCGGACGGCGCCGGGCCGTGGCGAACATACCCCTCCTCGGCACGACCTATCGCGCCTTCCGCGCGGGCGGCCATCTGGCACCGGAGCAGGCGGTGGGCAAGGGCAGCTTCGAGGAGTACCTGGCACGACGGTTCGAGAACAGGACGGGCTGAGCACCCCGGCGCCTGCGCGACGACCTGATCGGACGCGCGGGCCCAGCCGCCTCAGCCTCTCGCCTTCGGCCGGCAGATCATGAAGCACTGCGAGCTCAACCACCAGGGCGCATGCCGCACCGGGCTCAGGTGCACGGCATCGATGTGAAACCGCTCGCGCACCACCTCTCGCAGTTCACGAAAGTCGAAACCCTTGTGCGTCGTGCGCGGGTTCTGCGGCCGGCTCACTCGCATTCCGACCATGGCCTTCAGCACGTCTGAAGGCCTGTATTCCGACCTGAGCGATCGGCTGCGAATCATCCAGTTCGACACCTTCGGCACGATCGCCAGGCCGTACATGATCGGTACAGAAATCACGAGCGCGCCATTCCGGTCGAGAATACGCGATGCGTCTTTCAGTAGCGTATCGACTTCCTCATCGTAAAGATGCTCGCAAACCTCGAACGCCGTCAGGACGTCGACACTGTGCGACGCGACGCTGTCCAGCGATTCCGCATATTTCAGTTCCGGAAACGTCGGCGCCATGTAGGGATCGTGTCCGACGAGCGTGGTGTCGGGGCGCACCTCGCCCAGCAGGTGCAGAAAAAGGCCCGGTCCTGCGCCAAAATCGAGAACGGTGCCGCTCTTCGCACACAGCTCGGCGACGAGATCGATTCCCATCCTCATGCGAGTGCGATGGGCGAAACGTGCCAGCGGATTGCCGGACCTGACCGTTTGTTCCTCGTATGAGATTTCGCGCATCGAGAATTCCCTCACCGTACGGCCAATTGGTCCCGAGTTTTGCCGACGGACAGTAACAAGGAGTCCGGACCATACGAAGAACAACGCGCCGCACCCGATGAGGGCCATCCTTCTGGGCCAATCGACATCGCCCCGGCGAGTCAGGGCGGCCGACGGGGCTTGTCCGACAGGCCCTAACGCTCCGGTGGGGCGAAGAGTTCGTCCTGGGCCCGCTCACGCGCGGTCAGCAGCGCCCCCCTCAGCACCGCCGCCCCACCGAAGCTGCTCGCCCGTACCTCGGTGGCCAACGGTGACATCCGCCGCAAGCGTTCCGCCACGAGTCCGGCGAGCACCACTCCCCCGGCCTGCCCCACCTCCCCGCCCAGGACCACGCACCCCGGATCGAGGACGGCGGCGACGGAGGCGGCCCCGATGGCGACCCGGTCGGCGAGGGCGTGCAGGAATCGGGCGGCCGAGGTGGGCGCTGCGCCGGTCTGCGGGCCGGCCGTCATCTCCCCCGCCGCAGCGCGCACCAGCCCCGCGATCCCCGGTCCGTCCATCACGGCCGGTACCGGCAGGCCGTGCTCCGCCGCCAGGGCGCCGATCGCCGCGGCGCCCGTCAGGGAGTGGAAGCCGCCGTCGCAGTCCCTGGCCGAGGGCAGTGAGTCGGTGCCCGGTACCGGCAGGAAGCCGATCTCGCCCGTGCCGCCCGAGGCGCCGCGGCGGAGGGTGCCGTCGAGGACCACCGCCGCGCCCACGCCATGGCCCAGCCAGAGCAGCACGAAGGTGTCCCGGTCCCGGGCGGCGCCCTCGCGCTGCTCGGCCAGGGCGGCGAGGTTGGTCTCGTTCTCCACGGTGACGCGGGCCCCGGGCAGCCGTTCCTGCAGCGCGGCGGCCAGGCTGCGGTGCCAGGCGGGCAGGCCGCCGGAGTCGCGCAGGTCGCCGGTGGCCGGGTCGATGAGGCCCGGCGCGCCGATGCCGACGGTGTGCAGCCTCCCCCACGCTCGAACGCCCTCGCGCGGTGGCGCCCCCATCGCCCCGGCCTCCTTCGCGGTCCGCTCCACGGCCGCCACCACCTGCTCCACGGCGGGCCCGGTCCCGGTGTCGCCGTCGATCGGCACGGACGCCTCGGCCAGCACCCGTCCGACGAGGTCGGAGACCAGCACGAAGACACCGCTGGTGCGGACGTCGAGCGCGGCCAGGTGGGCCCGGTCGGCGACGATGCCGTACAGGCGGGCGTTGGGGCCCCGGCGCTGCTCACCGGACTTGCCGACCACTGTGATCAGCCCGGCGGCGGTGAGCCGTTCCACGAGGTCGGCGACCGTCGGCCGGGACAGGCCCGTCAGCTGCTTCAACTGCCCGGCCGTGAGCGGGCCTTCCTGCTGCAGCAGACGCAGGGCCAGGCGGTCGTTGATGGCCCGGGCGGTGCTGGGTGATGCGGGCATGACGGGAATCCTTCCAGATCGCCGCACCGGGGGACGCCGATGGCGGCGCCGACGGCGGCTGTAGAACCGCCTATCTATCAGGCAGGCTCCCTGATAGTTTACGGCCCATGCCGCAGCGGCGACCCTGGGGAGGGACTGGGACATGAGTGACGTGGGTGACGCGCGCGACGAAGTGAGGCGCGCCCGGTACGCCGTGGCGGCCGTGTTCGCCGTGCACGGCGCCGTGACCGGTTCCTTCGCCACGCGGGTGCCGTGGATCCAGGTGCATGCCTCGCTCGGCGCGGGCCTGCTGGGGTTCGCGCTGGCCTTCACGGCGTTCGGTGCCTCGTGCGCGATGCCGCTGGCGGGCCGGATCAGCCATCGCTACGGCAGCCGTACGGCCCTGCGCGGACTGCTCGCGCTGTGGACGCTCTCCCTGGTCCTTCCGTCCCTCGCGCCGAACCTGTACACCCTGTGCCTGGCGATGTTCACCTACGGCGCGAGTGCGGGCATGGCCGACGTGGCCATGAACGCCCTCGGTGTCGAGGTCGAGCGGCTGCTGGACAGGTCGATCATGTCGGGGCTGCACGGCATGTGGAGCGCGGGCGCGCTGGTCGGCTCGGCGGCCGGCACACTGGCGGCGCACCTCGGCTCCGACGCCCGCCTGCACTTCTCACTCGCCTCGGCCGTCCTGACCGTGCTCGGCCTGGTGGCCTGCACCTGGGTGCTGGACCTGCAGCCGGCCGAGGACGAGGAGCCGCCACCGCGGTTCGCGCTGCCGCCCCGCTCGGCGCTGCTGATCGGCACGGTCGGCTTCTGCGCGGTGTTCGCGGAGGGCGCGAGCCTGGACTGGTCGGCGGTGTTCCTGCGGGACCGGCTGGACAGCTCGGCGGGAGTCGCCGCGGCCTGCACGACCGGGTTCATGCTGACGATGGCGGTGGCCCGGATCGCCGGGGACGCGGTGGTGAACCGGTTCGGCGCGGTCCGTACCGTCCGGGCCGGCGGCGTCCTGGCCGGGCTGGGTGGTCTGCTGATCGTGTTCGCCGGGTATCCGGCGGTGGCGATGGGCGGGTTCGCGCTGATGGGGCTCGGCATCGCGGTGGTCGTACCGCTGTGCTTCGCGGCGGCCGGGCATGCCGGGCCCAACCCGAGCCAGGCCATAGCCGGCGTGGCGACGATCACCTACACCTCGGGCCTGATCGCGCCGAGCCTGATCGGCGGGGTGGCCCAGGCGACCAGCCTGGTGGTGTCGTTCTGCGTGGTGACGGCGCTGGCGTGCGGACTCGCGGTGTGCGCGGGCGTGCTGCGCAGCGCCGAGCGCGGCGGCCGGACCGAGGTCAGCCGGCCGGCCGCAGCAGTTCCCGGCCCACGGCCCTGAAGGCGTCGGACCAGGGCGCCGGGCGCAGGGTCGTGGCGTCGAGCCGGACCAGCACCCGGGTGCCCTGGGCGTAGGTCCGCGTCCCGTCGGCCGAGCAGAAGCGGAAGCCGTAGGTCAGTCCGGTGGTGCCGAGCCGGTCCAGCCAGAGGTGGACGGCGTAGGTGCCGGGGCTGGTCACCGGCGCCTCGTAGCCGATGCGCAGTTCGCGGACCGCGTTGCAGGCGTCGCCGGCCGCGTGCCAGTCGCCGTCGAAGCGGACGCCGTGCTCGCTCCACAGCTCCGTCCAGGCGCGCTCGACCAGCAGGGGATAGCGGGCGTTGTGCAGGAGCCCGAGCGCGTCGAGGTCGTCGAAGTGCACGGTGACGGGGATCAGCCGGCCGTGGGAGACGACGGGCGCGATCGGGGCTTCGGCGGTCACGGGGGCGGCTCCTGAACATCGCTGCGGGGACGGTTCCCCAGGACGCTTCCCTGGGGCGGTTCCATACTAAGCGACCGCTCAGGAGCCCTGACCTGGCCCGGCCGGTCAGCCCGCTATGGAGTCCAGCTGCTCGGCGGCGGGCCGCAGCGCCCACAGGTCCCCGCCGGGCGGCGCCTCCAGCTTCGGCGCGGCCGCGGCGGCCGCGGCGTCCCCGGCGTCGGCCGCCGCGTGCACGACATCGGTGGCCGCGTACCGGTGGAACTCCAGCTCAGGATGCGACCACGCGGCGGCGCCGGTCGCGGCCGGCAGCAGATAGCCGACCGCCCTGAACAGGCTCTGGCCGTCCGGGCCCTGGTACGACCACAGGTTCACGCCCACGTGCCGGCCGATGGCCGCGAGCCGGGTGTAGGCGACCAGGTCGAAGGTGGAGTAGTGCCAGCTGCGGGTGCGGGCGAGCTCCTGGGGCTGGCTGCCGTCGGCGGCGATCTGCGGGTCGATCCGCTTGGCGCGCGCCTCGAGCACGGTCCGCCGGGCCAGCGCGGTGTCGCCGGTGGCGTAGGCGAGGGCGGCGAGCTGCATGTCGTAGAAGGTGCCGTGGTTGTTGGCGGCCGCGCCCTCCTGTTTGCCGAAGTCGCTGTTCCTCAGCCAGTTCAGGAAGTCGGCGTTCCACCTGCCCATCGCGGTGCGGTCCTCGGCGCTCCAGCCGGGGGCGCCGGCGGCCAGGATCGCCTGCGCGTCGAGGACGCCGGTGTACGACTGGGAGAAGTCGATGATGCCGATGGCCCGGCCGTCGTACGTGCACGGGATGAACTGGGCGTGCTCCAGGTCGGGGTTCATCCGGGTGGCCGGGTCGAGGAACCAGGTGCGCAGGATCTGCCCGGCCTTCGCGGCGTAGGCCGGCTTGCCGGTGTAGTACCAGGCGAGCGCGAGGTCGTACGTCGAGTCGAAGACCTTCTCCGCGTCCTGCCGGTCCGTTCCGCTGTCGACCTCGGGGTTGCGCTGCCCGTCGCGCTGGACGTACGGGCAGCCCCAGGGGTTGTCGGCGGTGGGAGTGGTCGTGGGCCACCAGTAGGGGGCCTGGCTCAGGTACTCGTGGACGTCACCGCCGGGTGCGGGCCTCGGCTTGTCGACGACCGTCCAGGGGCCCTGGTCCAGCCAGGCGTCGGCGCGGGTGGTCAAGTCCCGCAGTGCGCGCTGGAGTCGGGGGTCCCGGCCGAGGCGGGCGCGGGTCTGCTGGAGCCGGCCGCCGTCGAGGACGGCGGTCCTCGGGGCCTTCGGCACGGAGGGGGCGTGCGCGGCGTGCGCGGACGGGACGAGCGCGGCCCCGAACGTCACCACCGCGGCCAGCAGCACGGCCGCACGGGATCTTCCACTCATCGAGCACTCCGATCTGCCATCGATCAGCGCGAGTCATATACATGAACTCAATTCATGAGTAGGACCGTGCGAGCGTAGAACCGCTCGTCACCCCTGACAATGGCTCGGACCGTCTTCACGTACGTAAGAAAGCGAAACCCCACCGTGGACCTCGGCGTGCGCTGGAAGCTGCACGGTGACGGGCGCACGCCCGCGCCCGGAGCGGTGGTACGCCCCGACGAACGGCTCTCCTGGCCCCGCACGGTGGGCCTGGGCGCCCAGCACGTGGTCGCGATGTTCGGCGCGTCCTTCGTCGCGCCCGTCCTGATGGGCCTGGACCCGAACCTGGCCATCATGATGTCGGGCGCGGCGACCGCGATCTTCCTGCTCGCCACCCGCGGCCGCGTGCCGAGCTATCTGGGCTGCTCCCTGTCGTTCGTGGGCGTGGCCGCCGTCATCCGCGCACAGGGGGGTACGAGTGCCACGGTGACCGGCGCGGTGTTCGTCGTCGGTGTGGCGCTGTTCCTGGTGGGGCTCGCGGTGCAGCGCTTCGGGGCGCGGATCATCCACGCGGCCATGCCGCCGATCGTCACCGGCGCGGTCGTCATGCTGATCGGCCTCAACCTCGCCCCGGTGACCGCCTCCACCTACTGGCCGCAGGACCAGTGGACGGCCCTGCTGGTCATGCTGTTCACGGGGCTGGCCGTGGTCTGCCTGCGCGGCTTCTGGTCCCGTGTCGCGATCTTCCTCGGGCTGGTCTTCGGCTACGGCATCTCCTGGGCCTCCGACCGGATCTTCGGCAAGATCCACTCCATGAGCCCGAGCGGCAAGGTCACCGACCACTGGCGCCTCGACCTCTCCGGCGTCTCCAGGACCCACTGGATCGGACTGCCGCATTTCCACGGGCCGTCCTTCCAGTGGTCGGCGATCCTGGTCGCGCTGCCGGTCGTCATCGCCCTCGTCGCGGAGAACGCGGGCCACGTCAAGGCGGTCGGCGAGATGACCGGCGACCCGCTGGACGACAGGCTCGGTACGGCGATCTCGGCGGACGGCGTCGGGTCCATGCTGTCCACCGCGGTGGGGCGGCCCGCCGAACACCACCTACTCCGAGAACATCGGCGTGATGGCGGCGACCCGCGTCTACTCCACCGCCGCCTACTGGGCCGCGGCCGGCTTCGCCCTGCTCTTCGGCATCTGCCCGAAGTTCGGCGCGGTCGTGGCCGCGATCCCGGGCGGTGTGCTCGGCGGCATCACCGTGATCCTCTACGGCATGATCGGCCTGCTCGGCGCCCAGATCTGGCTGCACGCCAAGGTGGACCTGCGCAACCCGCTGAACCTGGTGCCGGCCGCCGCGGGCATCATCATCGGCGTCGGCAACGTCAGCCTGAAGTTCACCGGCACCTTCTCGCTCAGCGGCATCGCCCTCGGCACCCTGGTCGTCATCACCGGCTACCACGCGCTGCGCGCCTTCGCCCCGGCCCATCTGAAGCGGCAGGAGCCGCTGCTGGACGAGGGCACCTCCGCCTACGACACGGAGGCCGACAAGAAGGGGGCTCCGCGCGCCAAGTCGTAGGCGTACGACGGCGTGAACGTCCCGGCCGCACCCCGGCAGCCGTCGGACTCCCCCGGCGGCTTCACCCACAGCCAGGCGTCGATCCGGGCCTCGCCGGTGTCCAGGGCCGGCGAGCGCGTCGAGGATCCGGCGGTCGCAGGCGAGGCCTGCTTTTCCGGCGGGTTCCAGCCGGAGTGGCCTGGCGTCGGAGGCGCCGGGCACGTGAGCCCGACACCCTGCCACTCCCCTCGCATCCCGCACCGCGGCGGTCCGTTCCCCCGTTCCGGCGATGTCCCCGGCCGGTCGGTGTGCCGGGCGGGCCAGGGCTGGGACCCTTCCCCCATGGCGCAGTTGGAACACCTCACCACTCCCGTCGACGCGGTCGTCTCCCGGATGCGCGCGATCTCTGCGGCGCTGCCCGAGCGGGACGGTGTCGCCGTGTTCAACCGCGTCTACCTCACCGTCACCGAGGAGATCGACCGGCGCCTGGACACCGGGGAGTTCCCGGATCCACGGGCGGCGATCGCGCTGGACGTGCGGTTCGCCGAGCGCTATCTCGCGGCGGTCGACGCGGCGGCCGCCGACCGCCGTCCGCCCGCCTGCTGGCGTCCGCTGTTCCAGCTCCGCCGCCATCCCGGGGTACGTCCACTGCAGTTCGCGCTGGCGGGGATCAACGCGCACATCGGGCACGACCTGGCGCTCGCCGTGGTGGACGCCTGTCATACGCTCGGCTGCGAACCGCCCGACCTGGAGGACGAGTTCGACCGCGTGGGCGAGCTCCTCGTCGCGCTGGAGGAGCGCATCCGCGAGGATCTGATGCCGGGTCCCGATCTGCTGCAGATCGCCGACCCGCTCACCCATCTGCTGGGTTCCTGGAGCCTGGAGCGGGCCCGCGACGCGGCCTGGGTGGCGGCGCGGGCCCTGTGGGCGCTGCGCCACTGCGCCGACATGACCGAGGAGTTCGCCGAACGGCTGGACACGGCGGTGGGGTTCGCGGGGCGGATGCTGCTGACGCCGCTCGCCGACTGAACCTGGCCGGAATCCGCCCCTGCGCGAGCCGCCTTCGGAACACCGCGGTCGTCGCCGTACGTTGCCCGCCGAGTATCCGATCACAAAGGAGCAGCGGTATGGCGACCCGGCTCGGCCTGAGTCTTCCCCAGATGCGGCAGTACTCGATCGGCTCGGACGTGCCCGCGGTGGCACGCGCCGCCGAACGGATCGGCTACGACAGCCTGTGGGTCTTCGAGCGCGCTCTGTTCCCGGAGCCCGCCACCCAGGGTCTGTACGGCGTCGACGGCCTGCCCTGGCCCGACCAGTACCGGAACGTTGCGGACCCGCTGGTCACCCTCACCCTCGCCGCGGCGGCCACCGAGCGGGCGGAGCTGGGCTCCAGCGTCCTGGTGGCGCCGCTCCACGTGCCGTTCCAGCTCGCGAAGGCCCTGGCCTCGCTGGACACGGCGAGCGGGGGCCGGGTGATCGCGGGCTTCGGCACCGGCTGGTCCCTGGACGAGTACGCGGCCTCCTCCGTCCGGCCCTTCGAGGAGCGCGGCAGGGTGCTGGACGAGATCATCGAGGTGTGCCGGGCGGTGTGGGGTCCGGATCCGGTCGTCTACGAGGGCCAGTTGACCAGGATCGCCTCCGCCGTGGTCGGGCCCAAGCCCGCCCGGCCGATCCCGGTGATGCTGGCGGCGAGCAACGAGCGGGCCTTCCGCAGGCTCGTCGACCATGCCGACGGCTGGCTGCCCGCGGGGTTCAGCGCGGAGGGAGTCGGCGCACAGTGGCGGCGGTTGCGGGAGCTGGCCGAGGAGCGGGGCCGTACGAAGCCCATCCGGACCGTGCTGCGGGTCAACACCAGCCGCCAGGCGAAGCCGTACGACGGGGCGGACCGCCGGCCCTTCCAGGGCGATGTCGACCAGATCGTGACCGACCTCGTGGAGTACGCCGGCATCGGCCTGGACGAGATCCTCATCGACCTCCAGGGCACCGCGCGGGACGCGCAGGAGCTGACGGACGTCGCCGCGGAGGTGTTCGAGAAGGCGCGGGCGGCCGGAGTCTGAGTCCGGCCGCCCGCGCCTTGGTCCTTGCTCGTTGTTCTGGTCAGTCCTCGGGCAGCTCCACAGGGGCGATCTCGTCGTACACGTCACCCGGGCCGGGGTTGGCCGGGTCGGTCTCGCCGCCGAAGTGGTGCATGACGCCCCAGACCGCGTTCAGCGCGGTCTGGATCGCGCCCTCGGCCCAGCCGGCCGTCCAGGAGATGTCGTCGCCGGCGAGGAAGATGCCCCGCTTGTCCTCGGGCAGCCGGTCCTGCATGAAGTGGGTGAACAGGCGCCGCTGGTAGCGGTAGTGGCCGGGCAGGTTGGCCTTGAACGCGCCCATGAAGTAGGGCTCGTTCTCCCAGGAGACCGTCACCGGGTTGCCGATGATGTGCTTCCGGATGTCGACCTTCGGGTAGATCTCGCCGAGCGACTTCAGCATGACCTCCATCCGCTCGTTCGCGGACAGCGGCAGCCACTTCAGGCTGTCGTCGCACCAGGTGTACGACAGGCAGATGACGGCGGGCTGGTCCGGGCCGTTGTCGAGGAGGTAGGTGCCGCGGGTCATGCGGTCGGTCAGCGTCATCGACATGATGTCCCGGCCGGTCTCCTCGTCCTTGTCCAGCCAGAACGGCCGGTCGACCGGGACGAAGAGCTTGGAGCTCTCCATGTAGTGGGTGCGCTCGATCGCCGTCCAGTGGTCGATCGGGAAGAGCGAGTCGTCGCAGGCGATCTTGGACAGCAGCATCCAGGACTGGGCGGTGAAGATCGCCGCCTTGTAGGTGCGGATGTCGCCGTTCGCGTCGGTCACCGTGATCTGGTTGCCCGCGGTGCGGTGCAGCCGGGTCACGGCCGGGCGCGGCTCGCCGTCGACGTGCAGGGACTTCAGCGAGGTGCCGTACGGCCAGTGGACGATCTTCTCCGGCGCGCGCTCCCACAGGCGCAGCGGCAGCTGCTGGGAGCCGCCGACGATGCCGCGGTGGTGGTCGTCGGCCTCGGTGTAGACGACGCGCAGGATCTCCAGGATGGAGTTCGGGAAGTCGGTGTCCCAGCCGCCGGTGCCGAAGCCGACCTGGCCGAAGATCTCGCGGTGCCGGAAGGACTTGAAGGCCTCGGAGTCGCAGAGGAAGCCGTAGAAGGTCTGGTTGTCGAGCTTCTCGACCAGCTTCGACCAGATCTCGCGGATGCGCGGGACGTCCCGCTCGCGCATGGCGCGGTTCATGTCGGAGAAGTCGGCGCCCTCGTCGAGGCACCTGTTCCAGGCGTCGGCGACGTCCCGGTACACCTGGGGCAGGTCGTCGACGGTCTCGGCGTAGTGCGACTCGCCCTTGAGGTCCACGACGGTCGAGGGGGTGGCCTCGGCCAGCGGGTTCGGGAACGGCCTGGTCTCCAGCCCCACCATGTCGATGTAGTGCTGCAGGGCGGTGGAGGACGGCGGGAAGCGCATCGCGCCCATCTCGGCCGTCAGCGTCTCGTCGCAGCCCTCGAAGCCGACGGTGCGCAGCCGGCCGCCGATCTGGTCCGCCTCGTAGACGACGGGCTTGAGGCCCATCTTCATCAGCTCGTAGGCGGCGACGATGCCGGACAGGCCGCCGCCGATGACCGCGACCTCGGTGCCGTGCTCGGTCGCGGGTATCTGACCGAGGCCCGCCGGGTGGGCGAGGAAGTCGTCGTAGGCGTAGGGGAAGTCCGGGCCGAACATGGTGATCGGCGGCTGCTGCTCGTCGGTGTGCTCGACGGCGTTGGGCACCGTGGACGTCATGGGGTACGGACTCCTTGCACGAGGTGAAACAGGGGGGAGGCTTTTTGCGGCGGCTCAGCCGAGCGACCCGTACAGACCGGGGCGGCGGTCCTGCAGGTACGGGTTGGCCTCGCGGGAGGCGGCCAGGAAGGCGGGGTCGGCGTCGGCGAGCACCAGCTGCTCGGCGCGGCCGGCCCGGGTGCGGGCGACGCCGTCGGGACCGGCGAGGACGGAGAGGCCGACGAACTCGAACTCCCCTTCCCGGCCGACCCGGTTGACGTACGCGACGTACATCTGGTTCTCCCAGGCACGCACCGGCACCAGGGCCTCGGCGACGAACTGGAAGGGGTGCATCTGCGCGGTCGGGACGACGAGGAGGTCGGTTCCGGCCAGGGCGTGGGCGCGGACGTTCTCCGGGAACTCCACGTCGTAGCAGATCATCAGGCCGACGGTGAGGCCGTTCAGCTCGGCCTGGACGACCGGCTGCTCGCCGGGCGTGAAGTGGTCGCGCTCGAAGCAGCCGAAGAGGTGGGTCTTGCGGTAGTTCGCGAGCCGGGTGCCGTCCGCGGAGATCAGCTGGGCGGAGTTGTAGACGGTCTCGCCGTCGCGCTCCGGGTAGCCGTAGACGATCGCCAGGCCGTGCCGGTGGGCCAGCTCGGCGATCGCGTCCGCGCTGTCGCCGTCGGCGGGCTCGGCGAGGCGGGCGATGTCGTCGCCGATCGCGTACCCGGTGAGGAACATCTCCGGTGCGGCGAGCAGCGCGGCACCCGCGGCGGCGGCACGGCCCGCGGCCTCGTCCAGGACCTTGAGGTTCTCGGCGATCGAGCCGGGGCGGCCGGAGCTCTGGAGGAGGGCGGTGCGCATGCGTGTTCCTCACCGGACGCAGGGGGTTAGGGGGTCATTAAGAAGGTACGGTCGGCGCGCTCGGCCGGACAAGAAGGAGCCGTTGCGCGCCTGTGCGCGGTTCGTTGCGTGGAATGCGGGTCGGACGGCGATTCGTTGCGCCCACTCGGGGCCGCATCCCGTCCTCCCCGAGGCGCAGGTCACGGCCGGGGTTCCCCAGCGGACGGCGGAGGTGGGTTCCCGCCTGCGGAGCGATGTGTGCCCGTTCCGCCGCTCCTGCTGATCACCGCCGGCACGGCCGGGGCGGCACTGGCCTCGGCCGGCGGGGCGCACCCTCCCCGGCCGGCGGCGGAGCACGCACAGCGGGAGGCCGCCGCGCGGGTGACCGGCGGCGAGGTCGCTGCGGCTGGGCGGGGGTCGGCAGTCCCGCGGACACCGGGGACCTGCCGCCGTGCGTGTCTTCCACGCGCTTCGAGAAGGTGAAGCAGGGCACGGGTGACTTCGGGGTCGTGCCCTGGCAGCCGAAGCTCTGGGTCCGGCTACTTGCCGGTGCCGACGGGGTCGACGGTGACGGCGGGGCCGCTGCCGTCCGAGACCGGCACGTTGATGCTGACGGGCAGGGTGCGCGAGTGGGTCTCGTTCGGCGGGGTGACGACGAGACCGGTGAAGGTCTCACCGCTGCCGCCGGAGGTGTTCGGCGGGTAGTGCAGGGTGAAGCGGGTCTCCTCGCCCGGCTTGACGCTGACCGCGACCGGGGCGACCGTGCTCCGCTCGGCGCTGACCGTGCCGTCCTTGCTCTTGAGGTCGGCGCCGGGGAAGCCCTTGAGGGTGCAGGTGGCGGAGCCGGTGTTCTTCAGGTTGACGACGAGGGTGCCCTCGGCCATGCCGCCGGAGGTGCTGAAGGCGAGGTGGGAGGTCGGGCAGGCACCGGAGGCGCCGCCCGCGGCCGTGCCGCCGCCGCTCGCGCCGGACCGGCCGGTGGCGGTGCCCTTGCCGGAGGTGCCGGTGGAGGCCGCACTGCCGTCGGAGGCCTGGGTGCCGGAGCCCTGGGAGGCGGAGCTCTGCGAGCTCGGGGCGGAGGAGTCGCCGGAGCCGGACGAGCTCTTGCCGCTGCCCTGGCAGGCGGTGAGCGACAGGCCTGCGACGGCGACGACGGCGAGCAGCGAGAGCTTGTGGACGCGCATGGTTCCCCTTCGGGGTATCGGTGACGTGCCACCTCCTGAGATCCCCCACCGCCGCTGATGCGTTCCGGTCGGCACCGCTCTCGCACACAGCCGTGACAAACCCTAGATCTCCCGCAGCCGCTCCACGATCTCCCGCAGCAGCCCCGGGTCGGCCGCCGGGCCGCCGGCCGGGTGGCGGCGGGGCGCGTCGATACGGACCAGGCCCGCCTCGGCCAGGTCACCGAGCAGCACCCGGAGGACGGTCAGGGGCAGGTCGGCGTCCGCGGCCAGCTCCACCACGGGACGCGGGCCGCGCCGCACCAGGTCGAGCAGGGCGGCACGGGCGTGATCGACGTCGGCTCCCGGCGCGTCGGCGTCCACCGCGGTGACCCGGGACATCAGGTCGATGGCGTGCGCGCCCGAGGGCCGGGTGCGGCCGTGGGTCACCGTGTAGGGGCGCACCATGGACCCGGTCTCGTCCTCGTACCAGTGCTCGTCGCTCACCGCGGGATCATCTGGGGCTGCGGGCGGCCGCGTCCAGGCGGCGGCCGAGGCGGCGGACGAGCAGGGCCATCTCGTGGGCGAGCTGGCCGACGTCGGTGCCGGCCTCGCTGAGGACGGCGAGCCGGCTGCCGTGCCCGGCCGGGGTGATGAAGAGGTAGGCGTCGTCGAGCATCACCACGGTCTGCCGCACCGCGCCCACGGCGAACCGCTCACCCGCCGAGCGGGCCAGGCCGTGGAAGCCGGAGCAGACGGCGGCCAGATGCTCGATGTCCCGCCGGCGCATCCCGTCCGAGCTGCTGAGCGGGAGGCCGTCGGCGGTCAGCAGCACGGCCTGGCGGACGTGCTCGGTGCGCGCCACGAGGTCGTCCAGCAGCCAGCCCAGGTCCGTACCGGGCGCTCCGGCGGGCGGGTCCTGCGGCTCCGGGGTCTGGTCGTCACCGTTCATGACCGGTGTCGGTCCCTTCGTCGGCGTGGCTGGTCAGGGGGGCGGGGGCGGCGTCGGTGGGGGCGGCGTGGTCGGGGGCGGGTGCGCGTGCCTCGTCAGGAGCGGGTGCGCGTGCGTGGTCCGGCGCGGATGTGCGTGGGGGTGCGGGTGCGTGGGGGCTGGACGCGCTGTCTCCCGCGCCCCTGGGGAGCTGCCGTTCCGTCGGCTTCGCGGTTCCGGAGCTGCGGGCCGTCGGGTCGGTCGCCGGCAGGCCCTTTCGGCCGCGGTCGAGGCCGCGCTGGAAGGCGCCGAAGATCGCCCGCATCTCCTCGGCGTCGACCTCCCGCCCGGGTGCCGTCTCCGGCGGGGGCGGCGGGTCTTCCCGCAGCTCCCGGGCGAGGGAGGCCTGGCGGATCCGGGTGGGGAGGGCGGGGGCCTCCGGCTCGGGAGCCGACAGGTGTGCCGGTTCCCGCCCGGCAGGCGGCTCCGGGGCCATGGCACTCCCCTCGTCGCCGGAGGGCCGGGCCATGGGCCGCCTCCGCGTGGGCAACCCACCCGCGCCGGAAGCGGAACCGGCCCGCTTCCCCGACGGCGACTCGGCCACACCCGCAGACGCCCCGAACCCGCCCCCCGAGGGCAAGTCCCCCGCATCCGGAGCGACTGGGGGCCGGCCCCTCGACGGCAGCTCCCGTACGGTGGCGAGGCCGTCGGCGCGGCCGTGCGCGGGCAGCGTGCGGCCGTCCGGGGCACCCGCCCCAGGCCGCGCGTCCTCCGCCTCTCCGGTCTGCCGTAGGCCACTCCGCCCCGCCGCAACGGGCTCGACGGGGTCGGTCGGCTCCGCCAGCACCGCCTGCGGCAGCAGAACCACCGCCGTCGTGCCGCCGTACGGCGAGTCCCCCAGGCTCACCTCGATGCCGTGGTGGGCGGCGAGGCGGCCGACGACGTAGAGGCCGAGGCGGTCGTGGCGGGTGGGGTCGAAGGCGTCGGGGTCGGTGAGGGTGGCGTGGGCGTGGGTGCGTGCCTCGGCGTCGAGGCCGAGGCCCCGGTCGTCGATCTCGATCACGAACCCGCTGCCGACCCGCCCGGTGCGCAGGGTGACCCGGGTGTGCGGCGGCGAGAACACCGTGGCGTTCTCCAGGAGTTCGGCGACGAGATGGACGACGTCGGCGACCGCGTCCGCCGCGACGCCGATCTCCGGCATCGGCGGCACGACCACGCGGGCGTAGTCCTCGATCTCGCCGACGGCCGAGGCGACGACGTCCGCGATCGGCACGGGCCGGCGCCAGCGGCGGCCGGGCGCGGCGCCGGAGAGGATGATCAGGCTCTCCGCGTGCCGGCGCATGCGCGTGGTCAGGTGGTCGATGCGGAACAGCTCGCGCAGGACGTCGGGGTCCTCGGTGCGCCGTTCCAGGGTGTCGACGAGCTTCAACTGGCGGTGCACGAGTGCCTGGTTGCGGCGGGCGATGTTGAGCAGCACCGCGAACAGGCCGCGGCGCAGCGTCGCCTGTGTGACGGCCGCCTCGACGGCGGCGAGCCGCGCGGTGTTGAAGGACCGGCCGACCTGCCCGATCTCGTCGTCGCGCACCTCGTCGGCGGCCAGCGGCGGCGCCTCCGCCACCGCGTCGACCTCCTCGCCGGCACTCAGCTTCCGCATGACCTCGGGCAGCTGACGCTGAGTCAGGACGTCGGCCGCGTCCCGCAGGGTCTCCAGGCGCCGCGAGATGCGTCGCGCACCGCGCACCGCGAACCACAGCGACAGCGCCACGGCGGCGAGCCCCACCACGCCGACGACGGCCGACTTGGTCAGCTCCCGGTAGGCGAAGGCCCGCCCGCGTGCCGCGGAGTTCTCGGCGGACTGGGTGCACAGCTGCATGTACCGCTTCACGGCCCGGTCGGTGGTGGACCGCCAGGTGTCCGCCGCGACGGCCCGCCCGGCGCCCGCGGCCCCGGCCCGCAGCAGCGCGTCCTCGCCGCGCGCCAGCGAGCCGTACAGGTTCCCGCGCTGGAAGTCCTCGAACAGGGTGCGCGAGTCGGCGGGCAGGTCCGGCACGTACGTCCGCTGGAACACCCGCCGGTCCTCGATGGTCGCGGTCAGGGTGCCGTACTGCCCGTCCGTCAGCGTGCCGGCCGCCCGCGCCCCGGCGACCAGCGCGTCCTCCCGCGAGACGAACTCCCGTACCCGCACCAGCTCGATGACGACCTGCGCCTCGCGGGCGAGCTGTCCGGCCTGCAGGGAGGTGAGCGTGGACTGCACGTCGAAGCCGGGCTCGACCAGCGCGCTGTACTCGCCGACGGCCCGGTCCCAGCTGATGTGCCGGGACAGCACCTGCGAGCGCAGCCCGTCCAGTTGCCCGGTCGCCGCGTCCATGGCGTCCAGCGCCTGCCGCTGCCGGGCCGTGAGCCGGCTGCGGTCGCCGCCCCGGATCGCCTGCCGCATGGCGTCCACGGCCCGGTCGGTACGGCGCTGCTGTTCGAGCAGCTGGGCGGCCGTGGCCGTGTCGAGGCGGGCGCCCAGGTAGGCGGCGGACATCCGGCGCTCGATCTGGATCTGCCCGACCGCGGTGTCCACGGGGGTGCCGAAGTCCTCGTACACCCCCTGGAGCCGGATCAGCGCGCGCAGTTCGGCGGTGACGGACACCATCGCGAAGCTCCACAGCGCCATCAGCGCGACGGCCGGGGCGAGCGCGAGCGCCACGATCCGCGTGCGGACGGTGGTGGGACGGCCGAGGGGCCAGCGCATGGGTACCTGCCGGTGTTACCAGTCAGTAGCGGGCGATGAGCGCGGCACAACCTACGGGATGGTCACCCCGTACCGCAATGGTGACCTGGGGTAACCCGGAGTCACGTCCTGGTCAAGGAGAACGTGGTGACGACCGCCGCGTGGTCGGAGGGCCAGTCGTTGTCCGCGACGTCGGGCCAGGGCCGCGGGCTGCCGGTGACGAGGGTCCGCGCGTCCCGTACGGTCAGGCCCCGGTGCAGGACGTAGTCGATCCGGTCCTGCGGCTCGGGCCGTCCGCTGCCGTCCTCGTGCACCGGGTGGATCGGCGACCAGGTGTGGCCGGGCTCGGCGGCGGGGTCCGGGTGGGCCTCGCGGTAGGAGTCGGCGAAGCCCGCCTCCTCGGCGGCCCTCGTCACCGGCCAGGCCACGTCCGGCCAGTCCAGGTGGGAGGGGCAGTTGAAGTCGCCGACCAGGACGACCGGAACGCCCTCGCGCGAGGAGCCGGCGATACGCGCCAGCGCGTCCCGCATCTGGGTCAGCCGCAGCTCCTCGTGGGCGATCAGCTCCCGCGCCGGCAGCCCGTCGAAGGCGGACTCGTAGGGGCCGTACGGCGTGTAGTGCAGGTGCGCGGTCCAGACGTCCACCTCGCGGCCGGGGGCCACGGCGATCCGGACGCCCGCGGCGCCGTAGAAGCCGACGTCCGGGTCGCCGAAGCGGGCGGTGACGGGGTGGCGGCTGATGACACCGAGGTTCTCACCGGCCCGGTGGTGGTGCCAGCCGAGCGCCTCGGCCAGTTCCTGGGCGGCGGTTCCGCCCGTCTCCTGGAGTCCGACGACATCGGCGCCGCTCTCCAGGATGACCTTGAGCTGCTTGGCCCGGTGGTCGTCGACCTCGCTGCCGCCCAGCCACAGGTTCCAGCTCATGACCCGCAGTTCGGGCGTCACCATGCGCCGCAGCTCCTCGACCGTGACCCCGCTGAGGCTGTCCCGTACGGTCCGGCCGGGCGCGGTGCCGATCGGTGCGAGGGACGGCACGGCGAGGACGGCACAGCCGGCGGCCTCGGCGGAGGCGACGCCGGTCTCGGTGTCCTCGACGGCCACGCAGGCGGCGGGGTCGACGCCGAGGGCCCGGCAGGCGGCCCGGTAGGGGTCGGGGGCCGGCTTGGTGCGGGCGGTGTCGTCGGCGGTGACGGAGGCCGCGAACCGGTCGGCGCCGAGGGCGTCGAGGACGAGGTCGGCGACCGCCCGCGGGGACGCGGTGACCAGGGCGGCGGGGACGCCGGCGGCGGCCAGCGCGTCCAGCAGGTCCAGCGCGCCGGGCCGGGGCACGATCCCGGTGCGGACGCGGTCGGCGAACTCGCGGTGCAGCTCGGCCGCGAGGTCCGCCGCCGGCCGGCCGGTCGCCGTACCGAGCCAGGCGGCGGTGTGCTCGACCGGGCGGCCGAGCACGTCGGGCTGGTCGGCCTCGGTCAGCGGGCGCCCGGCGATCTGCTCGACCGCCTCCCACCACAGCCGCTCGGTGTCGACGAGCGTGCCGTCCATGTCGAACAGAACGGCCTGCAGCGGGTGTTGATGGGTGTGGGGGGTCACGTTCGGGAAATTCCTCACTTCTGGATACGTTCGGCCACGAGCACCGGCCGCTCGGGCAGCGACACGCCGACGGCGGTTCCGGCGCCGAGCCCGGTGGCCTCGTGGGCGGGCAGGTCGGCCTTGACCTCGGTGCCGTCGGCGAGCCGTACGGTGACCCGGACGACCGCGCCGAGGAAGGCGGTGGCGACGATGCGGGCGGTGCCCTGCTCGTCCGGACGCACCTGTACGGCCTCGGGCCGCACCAGCACGTCCACCTCGCCGTCGGGCACCTCGCCGTCGGCCGGCAGCCGCTGCCCGAGCACCTCGGCCGTGCCGTCCTTCAGCTCGCCCGGGATCCGGCTCATGGTGCCGACGAACTCGGCGACGAAGGCGGTGGCGGGACGGCCGTACAACTCGGCCGGTTCGGCGCACTGTTCGAGGCGGCCGGCGCGCATGACGGCGACCCGGTCGGCGACCGAGAGCGCCTCTTCCTGGTCGTGCGTCACGAACAGGGTGGTGATGCCGAGCTCCTGCTGGAGCCGGCGGATCTCCTCGCGCAGGGTGAGCCGCACCTTGGCGTCCAGCGCGGACAGCGGCTCGTCGAGCAGGAGCACGCGCGGGCGCAGGGCCAGGGCGCGGGCCAGCGCGATGCGCTGCTGCTGGCCGCCGGAGAGCTGGTGCGGGTAACGCTCGCCCTTGTCGGCGAGGCCGACCAGTTCCAGCAACTCCGCGGCCCGTGCGCGCCGTTCGGCCGTGCGGACGCCGCGCATGCGCAGTCCGAAGGCGACGTTGTCGACGGCGTTCAGGTGCGGGAAGAGGCTGTACGACTGGAATACCATGCCGGCGTCCCGGCGGTGGGCCGGGACGTGCGTGACGTCCTCGCCGTCCACCAGTACGGCGCCGGAGTCGGGGTGTTCGAAACCGGCGAGCATGCGCAGCGCGGTGGTCTTGCCGCAGCCGGAGGGGCCGAGCAGGGCCAGGAACTCCCCCGGGCGGACGGTCAGGTCGAGCCCGTCGAGGGCGACGGTGGCCCCGAACTCCCGTCGCAGTGAGCGGAATTCGACGGTGGCGGCCTTTTCGGCAACGGCCTTCTCAAGCGTGGTGGCGGTCATGGTGTGTGTTCATCCCCGGGAGTTGGCGGTTCGGTTGCGTCCGCCGCCGGCACCGGCGAGCGCGAGGAGCAGGGCCCAGGTGACGAGCAGGCTGAGCACGGAGACGGCGACGGACATCTGGGCCTGCTCGCCGCCGACGTTGTAGATCCACACGGCGAAGGGGGTGTAGCCGAGCAGATGGGAGACCGTGAACTCGCCGAGGACCAGGGCCAGGGTGAGGAAGGAGGCGTTCAGCAGGGCCCCGCGCAGATTGGGCAGGACGGCCCGGACGAGGGCCTTCGGCCAGGAGGCGCCACAGCTGCGGGCCGCCTCGACGAGGGTCCGCACGTCGATGGCGCGCAGGCCGGCGTCCAGGGCCCGGTAGACGAACGGCAGGGCCATCACGACGTAGGCGAGGACCAGCACGACGGGGAATCGGTCGTTCTGGATCACCACGAACGTCTCGAACAGCGGGGTCCGGGACAAATGCTCCGGCCCCCACTTGAGGACGGTGGCGATCCCGGCGACGAACGCGATGGGCGGCACCACCAGCGGCAGCGAGCACACCACCTCCACCACCGGCCGCAGCCGGGGCGAGCCGAGCCGGAGCGCGACCACGGCGGGCACCATCAGCAGCAGGACGACCGCGATGGTGGCGACCGCCAGCTCCAGCGAGAGCAGCAGGCTGGAGACGAAGCCGTCGGCGGAGAGGATCCTGGTGTAGGCGTCGAAGGTGAGGCCCTGGCCGGGCACGTCGACCGTGAAGATCGCGGAGGCGGCGAGCGGCACCAGGAAGTACAGGGCGGCGAGGCCGAGGACGACCCACCGCCAGAGGGTCAGGCGTCGAGCCATCGGGCACTCCGTCGCTGAAGGGGCAGGTACACGGCCATCACCAGGCCCGCCACCAGGACCATGTCGAGGCTGAGGGCGAGGGCGACGTTCTCCTGGCCGACCAGTACGTTGCCGGACAGGGCGTCGGCGATCTGCAGGGTGACCAGCGGGACCGCGCTGCCGACCATGGCGGCGGCGGTGGCGTAGGCGGCGAAGGCGCTGCCGAACAGCAGGACCAGGCCGCCGAGCAGCGAGGGCGCGAGCACGGGCAGGGCCACGTGCCGCCAGTACTGCGCACCGGTGGCGCCGTTGTTCAGGGCGGCCTCGCGCCACTGGGAGCGCAGGCCGTCCAGCGCCGGGGTGATGGTGAGGACCATGAGCGGGATGAGGAAGTACAGGTAGACCAGGATCAGGCCCCAGAAGCTGTAGAGGTCCCAGCCGGTGTCCTTCAGGCCCAGATGGACGGTGAGGACGCCCGCGTTGCCGAGGGTGGCGACGAAGGCGAAGGCCAGCGGGACACCGCCGAAGTTGGCGAGCACGCCGGAGGCGGTCAGCACGGCCTCGCGCAGCCAGCGGGAGCGGGAGCTGACCACGGCCTGGGCGAGCGGCAGCCCGAGCAGGGCGCCGAGCGCGGCGGAGATCGCGGACAGCTTGACGCTGCCGAGCAGGGCGGTGAGGAACGGGCCCTGCAGCGAGGCCGTCATGTTGGCGCCGGTGTAGTGGGTGGCGCCGGTGGTGGCGTCGTCGACCGAGAAGGCGCCGTTCGCGATGGCGACGGCGGGCAGGCCGAAGGCGATGGCGACGAAGACCAGCAGCGGTACGACCGCCAGCCAGCCGGGGGCGCGGCGCCGCCGCTTCGCCGAAGCGACGGGCGCCACGTCCGCGCGCGGGAGAGCGGCGGTCATCCGGAGACGGCCTTACCCCAGCCCTGGGCGATGACCGTCTTGGCCTTGCTCTGCTGGTCCTCGGTCGGGAAGGAGGGCGTGCCGGTGACCTTCGGCAGCTGGGCGGCGGCCGTCTTGTCGAGGGTGCCGGCCTTGTCCATGGTGGCCATCAGGGCCGGGCGGGCGTAGCCCTGGAGCCACAGGTTCTGGCCCTCGGTGCTGTAGAGGTACTCCTGCCACAGGCGGGCGGCCGCGGGGTGCGGGGCGTCCTTGTTGATGGCCTGGGAGTAGTACTGGGCGTACTGGCCGTCGCTCGGGATGACGACCTTCCAGTCGAGGCCCTTGGACTTGAACTCCTTGGCGTAGCCGGCGTTCAGGTAGTCCCAGTCGATGGAGAGGGGCGTCTCGCCCTTCTCGACGGTGGCCGGGGTGGACTCGACGGGCGTGTAGTTGCCGCTCTTCTTCAGCTTGGCGAAGAAGTCCAGGCCGGGCTGGATGCTGTCGAAGGAGCCGCCGTTCGCGAGGGCCGCCGCGTAGACGCCGCCGAAGGCGGAGCCGGACTTGGTGGGGTTGCCGTTGAGGGCGACCTGGCCCTTGTACTCGGGCTTGAGCAGGTCCTTGAAGCTGGTCGGGCACTCCTTGACGCGCTTGTCGTCGCAGCCGATGGAGATGTAGCCGCCGTAGTCGTTGTACCAGCGGGCCTGCGGGTCCTTCTGCGCCTCGGGGATGTCGGCGTAGGAGGCCACCTTGTAGGGCGCGAGCAGGCCCTGCTGGGCGGCGCTCAGGGCGAAGGAGGAGCCGAGGTCGAGGACGTCGGGGGCGCGGTCCTGGCCCTTGCGGGTGGTGACGGCGTTGATCTCGTCCTGGCTGGTGCCGTCGGGGCTCTCGTCCTGGATCTTGATGCCGTACTTCTTCTGGAAGCCGTCGATGATCGCGCCGTAGTTGGCCCAGTCGCGGGGCACCGCGATGATGTGCAGCGTGCCTTCCTTCTTGGCCGCCTTGACCAGGGCGTCCATGCCGCCGAAGTCGGCCGCGGAGGTGGCGGTGGCGGCGTTCTTGCCGTCCTTGGTGGTGGTCGACGCCTTGTCGGGGGCGGCGCCGCAGGCACTGAGCGCGAGCGCGGCGACGACGGCGAGGGAGCCGCCGAGGACGGCGTTTCTCGGCAGGGACACGGTCACGGTCTCTCCAGGGGGACGCATGAGGGTTGCGGAGAACTTGTCTGAACAAGTTGCGTCACAGTACGCCCGCTCGCGGTGTCCTGTCTGTAAACGGGAGCGAAACTTTGGCCCCTGGTTGGCTGCACAATCCAGACCGTTTCAGATCACGCTCAGGTCTCGATTAGGCTGGTCACGCTGTGCACAGTGACCCGAGCAGAGGGGAAGCATGACGGCGCGACACGAGGAGATCGCCGACGAGCTGCGGCGCGCGATCGACCGCGAGGAGTACACGGTCGGCAGCCGGCTGCCCTCGGAGTCGGAGCTCGCCGGGACATACGGCGTCTCGCGCGGCACGGTCCGCCAGGCCGTCGCGGCCCTGACCGCCGAGGGGCTCATCGGCTCCCGTCAGGGCGCCCGGCGCGTCGTGCTCGCCAGCCGCCGCAGCCAGAGCTTCGAGGAACTGCGCAGCTTCGCCCAGTGGGCCCGCGCGATGGGCCGCGAGGCCACGGGCAAGGTGGTGTCCCAGGAGTACCGCCCGGCGACGCACGAGGACGCCGTACGTCTCCAACTGCCCCTCGGCACACCGGTGTTGCACGTGCTGCGGGTGCGCGGCCTGGACGGCGAGCCGGTGCTGCTGGAGCGGACCGTGTACGCCGACTGGATATCCCCTGCGGTCGAGTCGATCGAGCCGGACTGTCCCTCGGTCACGCAACGGCTGTACGACACCACGGGGTTGGTCTTCGCCTACGGCGAGCACATCATCGACGCCGTCGCGGCGGGCGCACAGGACGCCGAGCTGCTGGGTGTCCGCCGTACGAGTCCGCTGCTGCGGGTGCGGCGGGTGACGACGACCCGCGAAGGGCGCCCGGTGGAGTGGTCGGACGACCGGTACCGCTCGGACGCGGTGAGCTTCAGTGTGCACAATTCCATCGGGAACAACGCCCTGGCCCGCAAGACCGCGGACTGAGGCCGGTGCGAAGGGGGAGCACATGACCTACGTCCGGACCGTGCCGCTGCCGTACGTGGACACGCACACGACCGTCGTCCCGGCGGGTGCGGACGTCGTCTGGCGGACGATCGGCGAGGTCATGGGCCGCTCCTTCGCGGGACGCGGCGGGGCCGCCTACACCCGGCTGGTCGGTGTCGCCGACCGGACCGCGTCCGGTCCGCGGCCGCTGTCCGTGGGCTCCACCGTCCGCGGTTTCCGCGTGACGGCGGCGGACCCGGAGCGGGAACTGACTCTCACCGGACGCCACCGCTTCTCGGCGTACACCCTGACCTTCCGCCTGACACCGGAAAGCCCGGGCCGCACGCGCGTGAGCGCGGAGACCCGGGCCGTGTTCCCCGGCCCGGCCGGGAGGCTGTACCGCTTGCTGGTGATCGGCACCGGCACCCACGCGGCGGTGATGCGCCGCATGCTGCGGGCGGTCGGCGCCCCGTAGGGGCGCGGGGAACTGCGCGACAAGCCATGGACCACCCGCACCCGGCATACGACAATGCGCCCCGGGCCGTGATCCGCCCTGTGCCGGATCCGCCCTATCCCGGCGCCCCGGAAGAGAACCGTCGCAGCAACGGGGACAGCACCAGCACCGACTTGGTCCGCTCCACGAACGGCTCCCCCGCGATCCGCTCCAGCACTCGCTCGAAGTGCCGCATGTCGGAAGCGAACACCTGGGCGATCGCGTCCGCGTCACCGGTGACGGTCGACGCGGCCACGACCTCCTGATAGCGCTCCAGACCGCGCTGGATGGTGTCCGGCGAGGTGTTGGGCCGGCAGTAGATCTCGATGTACCCCTCGGTCTCCCAGCCGAGCGCCGCCGGATCCACCCGCACGGTGAACCCGGTGATCGCTCCGGTGGCGCGCAGCCGGTCCACGCGCCGCTTCACCGCGGGCGCGGACAGGCCGACCATCTGCCCGATGTCCGCGTAGGAGCGGCGGGCGTCCTCGGCGAGGGCGTGCACGATGCGTTCGTCGAGCTCGTTCAGCACAGGGGGTGGTTCACTTCTTCGGTTCGGTCACTTCTCTGCCGTCACCGCGAGGTCGTCACCGGTCGCGAGACGGGAGCGGCGGTAGCCGTACACGAAGTAGAACACGAGCCCGACGGCCATCCAGACACCGAACACGATCCAGGTGACGGCCGACAGGCTGCCCATCATCCACACGCAGAACGCGAAGCCCAGCGCGGGCAGCACCGGCGACAGCGGCACCCGGAAGGTGCGGTGCATCGCCGGGCGGGTCCGGCGCAGCACCACGACGGCCACGTTGACCAGAGCGAAGGCGAACAGCGTGCCGATGCTGGTGGCGTCCGCGAGCTGGCCGAGCGGGATCGCGGCGGCGAGGACACCGCAGAACACCGACACGATGACCGTGTTGGCGCGCGGGGCGCCGGTCTTCGGGTGGACCCTGGCGAAGATCTTGGGCACCAGGCCGTCGCGGGACATGGCGAACAGGATGCGGGTCTGGCCGTAGAGCACGGTCAGGACGACACTCGCGATGGCGATGACCGCGCAGAACGCCAGCAGGGTGCCCCAGAAGCTCTGCCCGGTGACGTCCGTCATGATCTGCGCGAGCGCGGCCTCGGAGTCCTTGAACTTCCGCCACGGCCAGGCACCCACGGCCACGGCCGCGACGAGGACGTACAGCGCGGTCACGATGACCAGGGACAGCATGATCGCGCGGGGCAGGTCGCGCTGGGCGTCCTTGGCCTCCTCACCGGCGGTGGAGGCGGCGTCGAAGCCGATGTACGAGAAGAACAGCGTCGCACCGGCCGCGCTGACGCCCGCCATGCCGAGCGGCATGAAGTGGGAGTAGTTGCCGGACTTGAAGCCCATGAAGCCGATGGCGCAGAAGAGGATCAGCGCGGCGATCTTCACGGACACCATGACGGTGTTGGCCCGCGCGGACTCCTTGGCGCCGCCGAGCAGGAACACCATGCCGAGCAGGACGACGATCAGGGCGGGCAGGTTGAAGACACCGCCCTGGCCGGGCGGGGCCGACAGGACCGTCGGGATGGTCACGCCGATGGTGCCGTCCAGCAGCTCGTTCAGGTACTCGCCCCAGCCGACGGCCACGGCGGCCACCGAGACGCCGTACTCCAGGAGCAGGCACCAGCCGCAGACCCAGGCGATCAGTTCGCCCATCGTTGCGTATGCGTACGAGTACGAGGAGCCGGAGACCGGGATGGTGCCCGCCAGCTCGGCGTAGGACAGGGCGGAGAACAGCGCGGTGAGGCCGGCGATCACGAAGGACAGGGTGACCGCCGGGCCCGCCTTGGGGACGGCCTCGCCGAGGACGACGAAGATGCCGGTGCCGAGGGTGGCACCGATGCTGATCATGGTCAGCTGCCACAGGCCCAGGGAGCGCCGAAGCGAGCCCCCCTCGCCCTGGCCGCCCTCCGCGACCAGGCGTTCCACGGGCTTGCGCCGCATGAGGCGCGCGGCGAGGCCCTGGGTTGCGGGGGCGGTCGCTGTGCGGTCGTGCGGGGGTGCGCCTTGGTCGAGCACGCGCTGGCTCCTTAATCCTGCCGGTCATTGCGTCCGGGGAGCGGCGGAGCCCCGCGAGGGCAGGAACCCACCGAGCGGGGTCCCCGCCACGCCACGTACAGACGAGCACCCTATGAGGCGGGCCTTCACGGGCGTAATGCAGCAACCTTGCGCGTCCCCGGATGATCATTGCGTTGATCGCACCGGAATGACAAATCGTTGTGCGTGGGCTGCCGACCTTTGCGCAGCGCCCCTCATATGCGCCTTTGCCCCTACAAGTGAGTACCGGCCTTCCGAACCCGCGGAGGCGAAGCCTCCGGATATGCCGACGGCCCCCGCCCTCCCTGCGCGGGAAGGACGGGGGCCGTAGGGAAAGGTTTCGCCGGTCAGTTCCAGCTGGCGTGCAGCGGCTTGCCCTCGGCGTAGCCCGCGGCGCTCTGGATGCCGACGACGGCCTTCTCGGCGAACTCCTCCAGGGAGGCGGCACCGGCGTAGGTGCAGGAGGAGCGGACGCCCGCGATGATCGAGTCGATCAGGTCCTCGACGCCCGGGCGGGCCGGGTCGAGGAACATGCGGGAGGTCGAGATGCCCTCCTCGAACAGCCCCTTGCGGGCGCGGTCGTAGGCGGACTCCTCGGACGTGCGGTTGGCCACCGCACGCGCGGAGGCCATGCCGAAGGACTCCTTGTAGGCACGCCCGTTGGCGTCGTGCTGGAGGTCGCCCGGGGACTCGTAGGTCCCGGCGAACCAGGAGCCGATCATCACGTTGGACGCGCCGGCCGCGAGGGCCATGGCCACGTCGCGCGGGTGACGGACACCGCCGTCGGCCCACACGTGCTTGCCGTACTTCTTCGCCTCGGCGGCACACTCCAGGACGGCCGAGAACTGCGGCCGGCCCACACCGGTCATCATGCGGGTGGTGCACATGGCGCCCGGGCCCACACCGACCTTGACGATGTCCGCGCCGGCGTCGATCAGGTCCTTCACGCCCTCGGCGGAGACGATGTTGCCCGCGACGATCGGCACCTGCGGGTCGAGGGCGCGCACCAGCTTGATGGCGCTGATCATCGACTCCTGGTGGCCGTGCGCGGTGTCGATGACGAGCGTGTCCACGCCCGCGTCGAGCAGCTGCTTCGCCTTGCCCGCCACATCGCCGTTGATGCCGACTGCGGCGGCGATCCGCAGCTTGCCGTGCGCGTCGACGGCCGGCGTGTACAGGGTGGCGCGCAGGGCGCCCTTGCGGGTCAGGATGCCGGCCAGCTTGCCGTCCCTGTCGACGGCCGGGGCGTAGCGGCGGTTGGCCGCGTCCAGCCGGTTGAAGGCCTCGCGGGGGTCGATGTCCGCGTCGAGGAGCAGCAGGTCCTTGGACATGACCACTTCGAGCTGGGTGAAGCGGTCGACGCCGGTGAGGTCCGCGTCGGTGACGACGCCGACGGGCCGCTGCTCCTCGTCCACGACCACACCGGCGTTGTGCGCGCGCTTGGGCAGCAGCGCCAGCGCGTCGGCGACGGTCTGGTGCGGGGCCAGCACGATCGGCGTGTCGAGCACCAGGTGGCGGCTCTTCACCCAGGAGATGACGTCGGTGACGACGTCGATCGGGATGTCCTGCGGGATGACCACCAGACCGCCGCGGCGGGCCATCGTCTCGGCCATGCGGCGGCCGGCGATGGCGGTCATGTTGGCCACGACGAGCGGGATGGTGGTGCCCGTGCCGTCCGGCGCGGCGAGGTCCACGCCCTGACGCGAGCCCACCGCGGAGCGGCTCGGCACCATGAACACGTCGTCGTACGTCAGGTCGTACGCGGGCTGGATGTCATTGAGGAAACGCACGTGCTGCACATCCCAGTCGATCAGAGGTGACCCCCCGACGGGTGCGCCAGGGGGAAAGAGCACGTACCTCATTGTCCCATGTCGGCGCCGCTGTCATGCCCCCACGGAACATCCAGGGTGAGCGCCGATCACCTAGGAGGATCCTCCTAGGGCGAGGGCGACGGACAGGGCGGGTGTGTGGTCCGCGGCCTCGGCGAACACCTCCTGCGCGATCCGCCACTCCTCCGGGCGGGCCTCTGCGTACGGCCGCCAGTTCCGCACGACGATCAGCAGCCCCCTCTCGACCGCCTCCTCGGGCCACACGGTGTGGTCACCGAGGGAGTCGGCCAGGGCGTCCCAGTTACGGCCGAACCAGCCGGGCAGCGCCAGGGCACGTGCGGCACGGTCCATGAGACCGGCCTTCTCCGTGACCCCGTCGAGGTCCAGCGTGACCACGACCTCTGTCATCTCAGCACCGCCCGGAACGAGTTGTAGTGATCATCGGTGTAGTAGATCTCCCCGCCCTGACCCGTGACGATGCGCCGGGCCCCGCGATCGTTCGAGCCGGGCGTCCTGACCGTGTACTCGTGGTAGTAGCCGCGTTGGTGCCTCGGCAGCTGCCCCTCGAAGTTCCCGAAGACGACGCCGTCCTTGGCGTACGGGAACGGCCCGCCCTTGTCGATCAGCGCGAGCGTCCTGCGCGCCTCGGCCGGCAACTGGGACTCCCGGACGGTGCCCATGCCGTGCGCCCACGCCGGGCCGGACACACGCGTCCCGCCGCCGGAACCGGGACCCGAGCTCGCCCCGGACGCACATCCCGCCGACAGAACGGCGACGACGAAGGCCAGCAGCCCCACCAGAGCGCGAACCGCCGTGCGGGACCGCCCGCGGGCCGACGTGCGGGACTTGCGTGGCGTGCGGGACGACGCCGCGGGCCCTCCGGGCGTGCCGTCGGGCGTCGGCACGGGCTCCCCGGCCGTCTGGGGCACCGTCGATGACCGTGGCGTGTGGGACAGCGTTGAAGGCCGTCTGCGCGTGCGGGGCGGCGTCGGGGACGGTCCGGCGGTGTGGGGCGGCGCCGACGGCGGTCCGGCCGACCGGGACCGTGTCAGGGGCCCTCTGCGCATGTGGGGGACGAACCGCGGCGACATGCCGACGATGCTGCCACGGCCATCCCGCTCCGACGCTGCCGCGACCCGCCGCGGCACGCCCGGACGCGGCACGCGACGCCACGCCACGCCACGAGCAGCCGGTGCTCGCTCGTTCCGCACGAGAGGCGGGCGAGCCGGCGGCCGGCGATGCGCTGACGGACAGCGCCCGCCGGGTCCGCCCGCCGACGGCCACGACCGGCGCGCAGCGTGGTGCGACCCGCCCCGGGGACCCATCACGAGACCCGCACGCGGACCGCCGAGCCGCCCGGAGACCCCGCCGCGAGAACCCCCGCGCCCCGCTTGCGGAGCCTTCAGTGCCCGTCGGGGTCCGCGCGGCCGAGGGTCGGCTTCGGCGTCGGCCCGGCCGTCATCAGGTAGTCCGCGGCGGAGGTGTCCGTGACCAGGCTGGTGACCAGCCCGGATCGCAGCACCGCGTCGATCGCGGCCGCCTTGCGCTGACCGCCGGCGATCGCCACGACCTCCGGGATACGGCGCAGCTGGTCGGCCTTGACGGTGATGCACCGCTCCCCCAGGTCCCGCCCGATCCGGCGCCCCTCGGCGTCGAAGAGGTGCGCGGCCATCTCGGCGGCGACGCCGAGCGAGGCGTAGTGCGCCCGCTCCTCGTCGCTGAGCATGTCGTGCACGGTCGAGATGCCCGGCTCCCAGGAGCCGATGGAGACGCAGGCGACCGTGACCTTGTCGAAGTACTCGAAGGCTCGGGCGATCCCGGTCTGGTTGCGCAGCGCGGCCGCGGTGGCCGCGTCCGGCAGCAGCATCGGCGCGTAGATGGGGTGGGCGTCGCCGCCCGACACCTGGGCGGCGCGCCGCACGGCCTCGACCGAGCCACGCTCCGAGGTCCCGGCGTCGTACACCCCCGTCAGCTGCACCACCGTGCACGGCGGCAGCCGGTCCAGCGCCGCCGCCATGTGGATCGTGGACCGGCCCCAGGCCAGCCCGAGCACATCCCCCTCGTTGACCAGCTCGCCGAGCAGGTCGGCGGCCACTTCCCCCAGGTTCTCGGGGTCGGGGGTCTCCTCGGCCTCGGCCGGGGACTCGACCACGACAGCGTGCCTCAGGCCGTAGCGGGCGCGGAGCGCGTCGGAGCGCTCGGCGTCCAGCTCGGCCGGGACACGGATCTCGATGCGTACGAGATCCCGTTCGAGAGCGGTCTCCAGGACCCGGGCCACCTTGAAGCGGCTGACGCCGAACTCCTCCGCGATCTGGATCTTGGACTTGCCCTCGAGGTAGAAGCGGCGGGCCATGGCCGCCGCCTGCACCAGCTCAGCGGGTCCCATCCGCATGGCTGACCGGCCCGCCGACATACCCGACACGGCGATCTCCTCACTGCTGTTCACACTCTGGATTCGCCGTTCATCCTTGCAGATTCGGCGCGGCGGATCCGCCCTGAAGGGCGCCGTTCACTTAACCGTTCACGTACCTGTGGCTCAGTGGTCGCATGCCCAGGACGCCTTGGCGGTGGCCGACGCCGCCTGCGCGCGCAGGGCACGGACCGCCTCCTCGGGGTCCTTCGCCCCGTACACGGCCGAGCCGGCCACGAACACGTCCGCTCCCGCGTCCGCGCACCGCTCGATCGTCGAGGCCGAGACACCGCCGTCCACCTGGAGCCACAGCTGCAGGCCGTGCTTGCTGATCAGCTCACGGGTACGGCGGATCTTCGGCAGCATGATGTCGAGGAACGCCTGGCCGCCGAAGCCGGGCTCGACCGTCATGATCAGCAGCATGTCGAGTTCCGGCAGCAGGTCCTCGTACGGCTCGATCGGCGTCGCAGGCTTGAGCGCCATGGAGGCACGGGCCCCCTTGGCACGGATCTCCCGGGCGAGTCGCACCGGAGCGGCGGCCGCCTCCACGTGGAAGGTGACGGAGGAGGCGCCCGCCTCGACGTACTGGGGCGCCCAGCGGTCGGGGTCCTCGATCATCAGGTGGCAGTCCAGCGGGGTGTCCGTCGCTCGCGCCAGGGACTCCACGACCGGCACGCCGAGCGTGAGGTTCGGGACGAAGTGGTTGTCCATGACGTCGACGTGGAGCCAGTCGGCGCCTTGGACCGCCTTGGCCTCCTCCGCGAGGCGGGCGAAGTCGGCGGACAGGATGCTGGGGTTGATCTGCACGGCCATGCCCCAAGCCTGCCATGTCGCCGCGCTGGGCTGTAACGGCGGTCCGTTTCGGTTGTGGTTTGTCTGCGGGTCGGTGGGGGTTGATCGCGCAGTTCCCCGCGCCCCTTACGGGGCGCTGTGCCCCGGCGGTGTTTCAGCCCGTTCTGCGGATCAGGGCCAGGTACATCGCGTCCGTGCCGTGCAGGTGGGGCCAGAGCTGTACGTCCGGGCCCTGGCCCAGCGCCGGAACCCCCGGCAGCATCGGACGGGCGTCGATCAGTTCGGCGTCGGGGCGCTGCTTGAGGACGTCGGCGACGACCGCGCGGGTCTCGGCGAGATGCGGCGAGCAGGTCGCGTAGCCGACGATCCCGCCGACCCGCACCGAGTCCAGCGCCGTGCGCAGCAGGGCGCGCTGGAGGGGTGCGAAGTTGTCCAGGTCCTCCGGGCGCCGCCGCCAGCGGGCCTCGGGGCGCCGGCGGAGCGCGCCGAGCCCGGTGCACGGCACGTCCATCAGCACGCGGTCGAAGGTGCCGGGCCGCCACGGTGGCCGGGTGCCGTCGGCGGCGATCACCTGGTACGGCCCCGGGTTGCCGGCCAGCGCCTTGGCGACGAGACCGGCGCGGTGCGGCTGTTTCTCGGAGGCGAGCAGGGTGGCCCCGCGCTCGGCGGCGAGGGCGGCGAGCAACGCGGCCTTGCCGCCGGGCCCGGCGCACCCGTCGAGCCACTTGCCGTCGGATCCCTCCAGGGGCGCGCCCGCGAGCGCGAGGGCGACCAGCTGGCTGCCCTCGTCCTGCACTCCGGCCCGCCCCTCGTGCACGGCCTGCACGGCGCCCGGTTCCCCGCCCTCGGCGAGCCGCACGGCGTACGGCGACCAGCGCCCCGGCACGGCGGCGTCCTCGCGCAGCAGCTCCTCGGTGGTGGCCCGCCCCGGCCGCGCGACCAGGGTCACCTCGGGCCGTTCGTTGTCGGCCTCCAGCAGGTCCTCGATGCCGGCACGCCCGCCGCCGAGGGAGTCCCAGAGCGCGGAGACGACCCAGCGGGGATGCGAGTGCACGACGGCGAGGTGATCCTCCGGGTCCTCGTCGTACGGCGGCGCGACCTTCTCCAGCCACCCGTCGAGGTCGTCCTGGGCCACCTTCCGCAGCACGGCGTTGACGAACTTGGCGCGCCCGTCGCCGAGCACCACCCGCGCGAGCTCCACGGTGGAGGAGACGGCGGCGTGCGTCGGGATCCGCGTTCCGAGCAGCTGGTGCACACCGAGGCTGAGCACGTCGAGCACCGGCGGGTCGACCTCGCGGAGCGGCCGGTCGACGCAGGCGGCGATCACCGCGTCGTACGTGCCCTGCCGGCGGAGCG
Organism: Streptomyces sp. NPDC001153; assembly: GCF_053598315.1. Classification (NCBI taxonomy): domain Bacteria; kingdom Bacillati; phylum Actinomycetota; class Actinomycetes; order Kitasatosporales; family Streptomycetaceae; genus Streptomyces; species Streptomyces sp. NPDC001153. The sequence continues at coordinate 19,865 of NZ_JBSFJZ010000050.1, read as the reverse complement.
TGCCGTAGACCAGCTCGGTGGCGAGGGCGGCGTCGCGCGCGTCGAAGTCGCCCTGCCCGCGCGCCTTGCGGAGCAGCGGAGGCAGCACGAGGTTGGCGTATGCGTCCCGCTCGTCGACCGCGCGCAGGGCCTCGAAGGCCAGGATGCGGACGGGGTCCTTCTGGGGACGACGGTAGGGCTTGGCGGGCTTACGAGGCCGCCGGGACTGCTCGCTCACGAAAAAGGTGCTCCGGATGTGAAGGAGGGCTGCGGTGTCCAGCCTACGTCGGCGCACCGCCGCCCCCGCCGCCCGGGGCTCAGCCGCCGAGCGTCTCGCCCTCGGCGATGCGCACGCCGCGCGCCCAGTCGGCCGCCCGCATCGGCTTCTTGCCCTGTGCCTGCACCCAGAGCAGCTCGACGGCGTACGAACCGGTGCCCACGTGCACGCTGTTCTTGCCGACGGCCAGCCGCCCCGGCGCGAGGTCGGTGCGCCCGGGCACGGGGGTGACCTGGATGAGCTTGAGCCGCTCGCCGCGGAACGTGGTCCAGGCGCCGGGCGCCGGGGTGCAGCCGCGCACGACGCGGTCGACGCGCAGCGCGGGCGTGGCCCAGTCGACCTCGGCGTCCTCGACGGTGATCTTCGGCGCGAGGGTGATGCCCTCGCTCGGCTGCGGTACGGCCTTCAGGGTGCCGTCCTGGATGCCGTCCATGGTCGCGGCGAGCAGCCCCGCGCCCGCGAAGGCGAGCCGGGTGAGCAGGTCGCCGCTGGTGTCGGTGGGCCGGATCTCCTCAGTCACGGTGCCGTAGACGGGTCCCGAGTCGAGCCCCTCCTCGATGAGGAACGTCGACGCGCCGGTGATCTCGTCGCCGGCCATGATGGCGTGCTGCACGGGAGCGGCTCCGCGCCAGGCGGGCAGCAGCGAGAAGTGCAGGTTGACCCAGCCGTGGGCCGGGATGTCCAGGGCCACCCTGGGCAGCAGGGCGCCGTAGGCGACGACCGGGCAGCAGTCCGGGGCGATCTCCTTCAGCCGCTCCAGGAACTCCGGATCGCGCGGCCTGACGGGCTTCAGCACCTCGATCCCGGCCTCCTCCGCCCGCTCGGCCACGGGCGACGCGACCAGCCTTCGCCCGCGCCCGGCCGGCGCGTCGGGGCGCGTGACGACGGCGGCCACCTCGTGCCGACCGGAGGCGATCAGAGCGTCCAGAGCGGGAACGGCGACCTCGGGGGTACCGGCGAAGACGAGCTTCATGGGCGGGATCGGGCCTCTCGGGCGGGGGTTGGACGGGCAGCGCACCAGTCTATGACCAAGGAACCGCACACGAGCCATGCCCACGGACGCACGCCCGGACGGACGGCAAACGGGAAACGGACCTGAACCCGAACCACACACGGCGCACGCCCGGACAACCGGCGTAGGCATATGCCCGTACGCCCCCACCCCGTGACCAGCGGAGCGCACACGCGTTGGTCAAGAAAGAGTTGACCACAAAGGGCCGCTTAGGCGGCCCAATTCCTTTCAACGCCGGTTCGAGAGGCTTGTTCATGGCCGACCACGCAACCCACGACGCCCAGGCCCGGGCCAGCCTGCACTTGCTGGTGCGGGACATCGAGCGAGTCCGCCGGCAGGTGGACGCACTGCGCACGCTCACCGCCCAGCTGGGCAACGTCTACCGCCCGCGCCGCTCCGGCCCGTCCACGGGCTTCGTCGTCTACGGACGCGCCCCCGCCCCGACGGTGCGCCTTGCCCAGGAACTCCGGGACAGTGTCGAAACCCTGGTCACCGCCGCCGTGGACTTCGACCGCTCGCTCGGCTTCTCGTGGGACGCGGTGGGCTCGGCGCTCGGCGTCACCAAACAGGCCGTGCACCGCCGTTACGGCGCCCGCCGCGCCGCGGCCCAGGCGGCCGCCGAGGCCGAGCGGGCCACCGAGCCGTCCGGCACCCGTACGCTCAGTACGAACACCGGCCTGCCCGCGGTCCCCACGGTCCCCGCAGCGCGCTCGATGCCCACGCAGCCGACCGCGGGCAGCCCGGCCCTGCGCGACCGTGACGACGCCCGCCCGACGGCCTTCCCCGCCCCGCGCAACGGCTGAGCAACAGCTGAGCACGGGCTGACGCCTCCCCTGCCCTCCCGGTGCCGCCCGGGAGGGCATCCCCGCACCCGTCCGAACCGAACCAGTCGGACACCGCCGTCACCCGATGTCCGGCGGATCGATCCGTACCCGCACCGCCTCCCCGCTCCCCCGTGCCAGACGGGCGGCCTGGGCGGTCTTCAGCGCGGCAGCCAGCGCGGCCCCGCTGCCCGGCGGCACCCGGACCAGCGCCCGGTCCCAGTGCTCGCCCGGTGGCGGTGCTCCGGGTCTGCGGGGCCCGCCCGGCGGCGCCGACGGCATCGGCACCGGACCCAGCACCTCCGCGTCCGTCGGCAGCTCGACCGAGGCCAGGAACTCGGCGACGGCCGTGGGCGTCCCGGACACGGCCGCCATCCGCGACACCGGCGGGAAACCCAGCTCGGCCCGCTCGGCCAGTTCCCGCACCGCGTGCCCGACGGGGTCCCAGCGCACCAGCGCCTGCACCGGCCGCAGGGTCGGCTCGGCCACCACGACCACGGTGCCCCCCTCGCTCTGCGGCCGTACCAGCGAGCCCGCCGCGATCCACCGGCGCAGCGCGTCCTCGCCGGCCCGCAGATCGGGTCGTACGAGCATGGCCCAGCCGTCCAGCAGGAGGGCCGCCGCGTAGCCGCCCTCGGCGACCGGTTCGGCCCCCGGCGTGCTCACGACCAGCGCGGGCGTGCCCGGCACCGTGTCCAGCACGTGTTCCCGCCCCGAGGTGCGCACCGGGACGGCGGGAAAGGCGCGCCCCAGCTCCTCGGCCGTCCGCCGGGCACCCACGACCTGGGCCCGCAGCCGGAATCCGCCGCACTCCGGGCAGTGCCAGGCGTTCTCCTCGCGTCCGCACCAGCCGCACCGCAGAACCCCGGCGTCCTGGCCCTGGAGCGGCCCGGAGCAGTGCCGGCACCGGGCGGGCGCCCGGCACCGGTCGCAGGCCATGCGCGGCGCGTAGCCGCGCCGCGGTACCTGTACGAGCACCGGTCCGTGCCGCAGCCCGTCGCGGACCGCCTGCCAGGCGAGCGTCGGCAGCCGGGCGGCGCGGGCGGCCTCGTCGCGGGCGAGGTCGTCGTCCCCGACCGTCCGGACCAGGGGGGCGGCCCGCCGCACCTGCTCCCGCCCGGCGACCAGCGGCCGGGCCCAGCCGCTCTCCACGAGCTGGGCGGCCTCCACGGTGCAGCTCCAACTCCCCAGCAGGAAGGCGCACTTGTCCAGGGCGGCCCGCAGCAACAGCACATCCCGGGCGTGCGGTTGCGGGGCGTGCTGCTCGCTGTGGCTGTCGTCGCCGTCGTCCCAGACGGCTACGAGCCCCAGGTCCTGAACGGGCGCGAACATGGCGGCCCGGGTCCCCACCACGGCCCGTACGGCACCCCGGCGCACCGCGAGCCACTGCGCGTACCGCTTCTCGGGCCCTGCCTCGGCCGTGAGCAGCGCGTGCCGGCCCGCGCCGAGCAGCGCGGTGAGGGCGGCGTCGACCCGCGCTGCCGCCCGCCCGTCCGGTACGACGACGAGGGCGCCGCGGCCCGAGGCGAGCGTGGCGGCGACGGCGCGGGCCAGTTCCTCGCTCCACAGCGGGCCCGGCAGGGCGTTCCAGACGGCCCTGGGCGACCCGCCGGAGGCCAGGGCGTGGAGGAATGCGTCCCCGTGCTCGTACCGCCCCCAGGAGGCCGTCTCCGGCGCGTTCGGCGGGGGCAGGGGGGCGGGTGACGGCCGCTGCTCGGCCCGGGCGCTGCGGGGCGGTACGGCCAGCTGGAGCACGTCGGCGAGGCTTCCGGCGTACCGGTCGGCCACGGCCCGCGCCAGGCCCAGCAGCTCCTCGCTCAGCACCGGCTCCGGCGACACGACCTGGGCGAGGGCGGCCAGCGGCCCGGAGTAGTCGGACTCGGCCCGCCGCTCGACGAGGAAGCCGTCGATGAGGCCGCCGCCCTCCCGGCGCCCTTCCCGCACCCGGCCCCGCCCGGCGCCGAACCGGACCCGGACCCGCACTCCGGGCTGCGCCTGCTCGTCCAGCTCCGCGGGCACGGCGTAGTCGAAGTACCGGTCGAGATGCAGCACACCCTTGTCGACCAGCACCCGGGCGACGGGCAGCTGCGGGGCGAGCTCGGCTCCCCGCCAGGTCCGCGGCTTGGCCCGCGGCACCTTCGCCTTGCGCACGCTCTCCCGGATGAGCGCGAGCTGCTCCGGCGGCGCCCCTTCGGCCCCGCCGTCCCCTTCTGCCGGGGGCGCCCCGTTCTCGCTGCTCACGCTTGCATTCTTACCAAACGGCACTGACAACCGACGCCCGCCCGAGATCCGGATCGGCAGCGGTACGGATTCAGCTTCACCGCACGCCCCGGAGGGCGCACTCCACGAAGTAACCGCGGCCTTCGCACCGGGCGGCGTCGACGGCGTCAGCGTGGACACCGCCCGCCCTGGCCCGCCAGTCGATTCGGTACGCCGAGGCCCGGCCCCAGGAAGGGAACCGGGCCTCGGCGAGAAGAGCGGTCGGGGCTTACAGGCCCACGGCGGCGCGCAGGGCGTCGACGCGGTCCGTGCGCTCCCAGGTGAAGTCGGGCAGCTCGCGGCCGAAGTGGCCGTAGGCCGCCGTCTGGGCGTAGATCGGGCGGAGCAGGTCGAGGTCGCGGATGATCGCGGCGGGGCGGAGGTCGAAGACCTCGTCGATCGCCTTCTCGATCTTCTCGGCGTCGACCTTGGCGGTGCCGAAGGTCTCCACGAACAGGCCCACCGGCTCGGCCTTGCCGATCGCGTAGGCGACCTGGACCTCGCAGCGGGAGGCCAGGCCCGCCGCCACGACGTTCTTGGCGACCCAGCGCATCGCGTACGCCGCCGAGCGGTCCACCTTGGACGGGTCCTTGCCGGAGAAGGCACCGCCGCCGTGGCGAGCCATGCCGCCGTAGGTGTCGATGATGATCTTGCGGCCGGTCAGGCCGGCGTCGCCCATCGGGCCGCCGATCTCGAAGCGGCCGGTCGGGTTGACCAGCAGCCGGTAGCCGTCGGTCTCCAGCTTGATGCCCTCCTCCAGCAGCGCCTTCAGTTCCGGCTCCACGACGAACTCGCGGATGTCGGGCGCGAGCAGCGACTCCAGGTCGATGTCGGAGGCGTGCTGCGAGGAGACGACCACCGTGTCGAGACGGACGGCCTTGTCGCCGTCGTACTCGATGGTGACCTGCGTCTTGCCGTCCGGGCGCAGGTAGGGGATGGTGCCGTTCTTGCGCACCTCGGACAGCCGCTTCGACAGGCGGTGCGCCAGGAAGATCGGCAGCGGCATCAGGGTCGGCGTCTCGTCGGACGCGTAGCCGAACATCAGGCCCTGGTCACCGGCGCCCTGCTTGTCCAGCTCGTCGTCGTCGCCCTCGACCCGGGACTCGTACGCCGTGTCGACGCCCTGCGCGATGTCCGGGGACTGCGCGCCGATGGACACGGACACGCCGCAGGAGGCGCCGTCGAAGCCCTTCTTGGAGGAGTCGTAGCCGATCTCCAGGACCTTGTTGCGGACCAGGGTCGCGATGTCCGCGTAGGCCTTGGTCGTCACCTCGCCGGCCACGTGCACCAGGCCGGTGGTGATCAGCGTCTCGACGGCGACCCGGGAGGTCGGGTCCTCGCGCAGAAGCGCGTCGAGAATGGTGTCGCTGATCTGGTCAGCGATCTTGTCGGGGTGACCCTCGGTCACGGACTCCGAGGTGAACAGGCGACGGGACACAACGCTCCCTGTGGTTGCAGCGGCTGCTGGCTGATCATTGGCGGCGACGCGCGGGGCTGCGCCCGGCGTCGACCGTGAACAGTTTATCGGTCGCACTCGGCCGATGGGGCACGTGTCTCGCCTCTCGGGAGCGCTGTGACCTGCGGCACGGGCATTCTGCACAATGTCGGGCGGCCTTGGCCAGGGACGCCACACCCGATTTCGGCGTGGCGTGAACCTGCCGTCGAGGTCGCCTGGACGTCAGCTCAAGCGCCGTACGACGAGGTCCCAGACGGTGTCGGCCAGGGCTTCCTTGGGGCCGTACGGCACGGGGGTCTCGCTGCCGTCGGCGCCCAGCACCACGGCCTCGTTCTCCTCCGAGCCGAAGGTCTTTCGCTCCCCCACCTCGTTGACCACGAGCAGGTCACAGCCCTTGCGGGCGAGCTTGGTACGGCCGTTGGCGAGGACGTCGTCGGTCTCGGCGGCGAAGCCGACGACCACCTGGCCGGGGCGGGCACGCTCGGCCGAGATCTCCGCGAGGATGTCGGGATTGCGCACCAGGACGATCGGGTCGGGGTCCCGGCCGTCCTTCTTCTTGATCTTGCCGGTGGCGTAGGCCGCCGGGCGGAAGTCGGCGACGGCGGCGGCCATGACGACGGCGTCGGCGTCCGCGGCCGCCTTCAGGACGGCCTCGCGCAGCTGGACGGCCGTGCCGACCGGCACGACGTCCACGCCTGCCGGGTCGGGCAGGCCGGAGTTGGCCGCGATCAGCGTGACCCGGGCACCGCGGGCGGCGGCGGTGCGGGCGAGGGCGTAGCCCTGCTTGCCGGAGGAGCGGTTGCCGAGGAAGCGGACCGGGTCGAGGGGCTCGCGGGTGCCGCCGGCGGAGACGACCACATGCCGCCCTGCGAGGTCGGGCTCGGTGACGCCGCGGGCCAGCACCCGGCGGCAGATATCGAAGATCTCCGCCGGCTCGGGCAGCCGGCCCTTGCCGGTGTCGACGCCGGTGAGCCGGCCGACCGCGGGCTCTACGACGACGGCGCCGCGGCGGCGCAGCGTGGCCACGTTCTCCTGGGTGGCCGGGTGCTCCCACATCTCGGTGTGCATGGCGGGCGCGAAGACGACCGGGCAGCGGGCGGTCAGGAGGGTGTTGGTCAGCAGGTCGTCGGCGAGGCCGTGGGCGGCCTTGGCGAGCGTGTCGGCCGTCGCGGGGGCCACCACGACGAGGTCGGCGTGCTGGCCGATGCGGACGTGCGGGACCTCGTGGACGTCGTCCCAGACCTCCGTGGAGACGGGGTTGCCGGACAGGGCGGACCAGGTGGCGGCGCCGACGAAGTGCAGCGCAGAGGCGGTGGGCACCACGCGGACGTCGTGGCCCGACTCCGTGAACCTTCTCAGCAGCTCACAGGCCTTGTAGGCGGCGATCCCGCCGCTGACACCCAGAACGACCCTCGGCTTGTCCACCGGGACTCCCCTTCGTTGAACCTACGTCTCCATGACACACCACAGGCCCGGCAGTCGCGCCGCCGGGCCTGTGGTGCGAAAACGAACGGTTACTGCGCGGGGCCCTCGACGGCCTCCGACGTCAGCAGACCCGCGTTGATCTCACGCAGGGCGATCGAGAGCGGCTTCTCGTGGACGTGGGTGTCGACGAGCGGACCGACGTACTCGAGCAGGCCCTCGCCGAGCTGCGAGTAGTACGCGTTGATCTGGCGGGCACGCTTGGCCGCGTAGATCACGAGGCTGTACTTCGAGTCGGTGGCCTCGAGGAGCTCGTCGATCGGCGGGTTGATGATGCCCTCGGGCGCGGTGATGGAAGAGGACACGCTCTACCTTCCGATGGGTGGGAAAAGATCAGTCGTGATCACATACTCGCGATCACACAACATCCATCAAGGCTAGCAGCTCGCGCGCCACGTCCTCGACGGAGGTGTTGACCAGGGTCGTGTCGAACTCCGGCTCGGCCGCCAGCTCGGTCCTGGCCGCCTCCAGGCGGCGCTCGATGACCTCGGGCGGCTCCGTGCCCCGGCCGGTCAGCCTGCGCACCAGCTCCTCCCAGGAGGGCGGAGCCAGGAACACCAGCCGGGCGTCAGACATCGACTCACGGACCTGCCTGGCGCCCTGCAGATCGATCTCCAGCAGGACCGGTTCGCCCTTCTCCAGCCGCTCCAGCACGGCCGCGCGGGGCGTGCCGTAGCGGTTGCCGGCGAACTCGGCCCACTCCAGGAGCTCGCCGTTGGCGATCAGCTTGTCCATCTCCTCGTCGGTGACGAAGAAGTAGTGGACTCCGTGCTTCTCGCCGGGGCGCGGCTTGCGGGTGGTGGCCGACACCGAGAGCCAGACCTCGGGGTGTTCCTTGCGCATATGGGCGACGACCGTGCTCTTGCCGACCCCCGAGGGGCCGGAGAGCACGGTCAGCCGCGGACGTTCACTCATGCAGCGATTATTCCAGCAATCCCGGAGTGCCCGGGACTCCCGGTCCGGCTGCGCCCGGACTCAGGAGCCGGTGCTGCCGAACTCACGCTCCAGGGAAGCGATCTGGTTGGACCCGAGACCGCGCACACGGCGGCTCTCGGAGATGCCCAGACGCTCCATGATCTGCTTGGCGCGGACCTTGCCCACGCCCGGCAGCGACTCGAGCAGTGCGGAGACCTTCATCTTGCCGATGACGTCGTTCTCCTGGCCCTGCTTGATGACCTCGTGCAGGGAGGCGCCGGAGTGCTTGAGTCGATTCTTGACCTCGGCCCGCTCCCGGCGAGCCGCGGCGGCCTTTTCGAGCGCGGCTGCGCGCTGTTCGGGGGTAAGGGGCGGAAGAGCCACGCCTACGTCACCTCGGATGTCGAACTGTCGGATACGGACCGGTGAGGAACCTAGTCGCCCCACACCTGGGGAGCTACGAGCAACACGCTTTGCCCGTTCACTCTGCTCGGAGACTAGCGGTCAAGGCCGCCAGAGTCAGCGAGAACAGCGGAAAAGTCCTGGTCAGCCTCCGCCAGGTCGGACATTTCAGACATAATGCCCCCGATTTGAGGATGTATTCACACTCAAGTCGTCGCGCCGCCGCTCTCCGAAGCCCTTCCGGGGGGCTCAGGCACCCGCGACGGCGGCCTGGATCTCCTCCGCGAAGCGCTCCGCGGACGCCCGCAGGGCCCCCACGTCGGGGCCGTGCCGCAGCACACCCCGGCTGACGTTCGGCACGACGTTGCGCAGCGCCGGTCCGAACACCTTCGGAAGGTCGGCCGGCGTCGCACCCTGTGCGCCGACTCCGGGCGCGAGGAGCGGACCGTTGACGGCGAGGTCGTACGACGACAGGTCGCCGACCGTGGCGCCGACGACGGCACCGAAGGAGCCCAGCGGCTCCTCTCCCGCGTTCTCGGCGGCCAGGTGGGCCAGCATGGTCGCGCCCACGGTGCGGCCGTCGGCACGGACCGCGTGCTGGACCTCGGGCCCCTCCGGGTTGGAGGTCAGCGCCAGCACGAACAGGCCGGCGCCGCTCTCCCGGGCCAGCGCGACGGCCGGGCTGAGCGAGCCGTAGCCGAGGTACGGCGAGACGGTCAGGGCGTCGGAGAAGAGCGGGGCGTCCTTGTGCAGGTAGGCCTCGGCGTACCCGGCCATGGTCGAGCCGATGTCGCCGCGCTTGGCGTCCATCACGACGAGGGTGCCGGCCGCGCGGGCCTCCCGGACGACCTGCTCCAGCACGGCGACGCCACGGGAGCCGAAGCGCTCGAAGAAGGCGCTCTGCGGCTTCATCACGGCGACCCGGTCGGCCACCGCCTCGACGACCGTGCGGCTGAACCGCTCCAGGCCGGCCACGTCGTCGTTCAGGCCCCACTCGGCGAGCAGGGAGGCGTGCGGGTCGATGCCGACGCACAGCGGGCCGCGCTCGTCCATGGCGCGGCGCAGCCGGGCGCCGAAGGGCTCTCCAGAAAATGTCTGCGGCCCGGAGGGCCTCGTTGAGGGGTGGTGGTCGGGCGACGGGTGGGCGGTCATGCGGGCTTCCTCACGTCGGCGCCGACCGCGTCGGCGAGGGTGGCGTACGGGCTCGTGCGCAGGCGCGCGGCGAGGCCCTTGTGGATGCTGCGGGACCAGAAGGGGCCCTCGTAGATGAAGGCGCTGTAGCCCTGCACCAGCGTGGCACCGGCCAGGATGCGCTGCCAGGCGTCCTCGGCGGTCTCGATGCCGCCCACGCCCACGAGCGTGATCCGGTCGCCCACGCGCGCGTACAGGCGGCGCAGCACCTCCAGGGAGCGCGCCTTGAGCGGGGCGCCGGACAGACCTCCGGTCTCCTTCACCACGGAGGGTTCGGATTTCAAACCGAGTCCGTCGCGCGCGATGGTGGTGTTGGTCGCGATGATGCCGTCCAGGCCCAGCTCCACGGCCAGGTCGGCCACGGCGTCGACGTCCTCGTCGGCGAGGTCGGGGGCGATCTTCACCAGCAGCGGGACGCGCCGGTTGGCCACCGTGCGGTCGGCCGCCTCGCGGACGGCGGTCAGCAGCGGGCGCAGGTGGTCCACCGCCTGGAGGTTGCGCAGTCCGGGCGTGTTCGGCGAGGAGACGTTGACGACCAGGTAGTCCGCGTACGGCGCGAGGCGCTCGGCCGACTTCACGTAGTCGCCGACGGCCTCCGCCTCCGGGACGACCTTGGTCTTGCCGATGTTGACGCCCACGACGGTCCTGAAGACCGGCTCACGGGTCGCCAGGCGGGCCGCGACGGCCAGCGAACCGTCGTTGTTGAAGCCCATGCGGTTGATCAGCGCGCGGTCCGCGACGAGGCGGAACAGCCGCTTCCTGGGGTTGCCGGGCTGCGGCTCGCCGGTGACCGTGCCGATCTCGACGTGGTCGAAGCCCAGCATCGACATGCCGTCGATCGCGACGGCGTTCTTGTCGAAGCCGGCGGCGAGCCCGAAGGGGCCGTGCATGCGCAGCCCGAAGGCCTCGGTGCGCAGCTCCTTGTAGCGGGGGGCGAGGGCGGCCGCGACGAAGGTGCGCAGCACCGGGATGCGGACGGCGAGCCGGATCCAGCGGAAGGCCAGGTGGTGGGCCTTCTCGGCGTCCATGCGTTTGAAAACCAGACGGAAGAAGAGCTTGTACATGTCCTGTGTCCTCTTGAAGCTTCAGGGAGCCTCATGAAGAGGGGGACACCGTTTCCGGTGTCCCCCTCAAGGGCTGCTAGTCGCGGGCCGCGGTCAGGTGTTCCGCGTGTTCCTGGAGCGAGCGGACGCCCACGTCACCGTGGTTGAGGGCGTCGATGCCCTGGACCGCCGCGGCGAGCGCCTGGACCGTGGTCAGACACGGCACGGAGCGGGCCACCGCGGCCGTACGGATGTCGTAGCCGTCGAGGCGGCCGCCGGTGCCGTACGGGGTGTTGACGATGAGGTCGACCTCGCCGTCATGGATCAGCTGGACGATCGTCTTCTCGCCGTTCGGGCCGGTGCCCTCCGACTGCTTGCGGACGACCGTGGCGTTGATGCCGTTGCGCTTGAGGACCTCGGCGGTGCCGGAGGTGGCGAACAGCTCGAAGCCGTGGGCGACCAGCTCGCGCGCCGGGAAGATCATCGAGCGCTTGTCCCGGTTGGCCACCGAGATGAACGCGCGGCCCTTGGTGGGCAGCGGGCCGTAGGCGCCCGCCTGCGACTTGGCGTACGCCGTGCCGAAGACGGAGTCGATGCCCATGACCTCGCCGGTGGAACGCATCTCCGGGCCGAGGACGGTGTCGACACCGCGGCCGTGGATGTCGCGGAAGCGCGACCACGGCATGACGGCCTCCTTGACCGAGATGGGCGCGTCCAGCGGCAGCTCGCCGCCGTCGCCCGTCCTCGGCAGCAGGCCCTCGGCGCGCAGCTCGGCGATGGTCGCGCCCAGCGAGATCCGGGCGGCGGCCTTGGCCAGCGGCACCGCGGTCGCCTTCGAGGTGAAGGGGACCGTACGGGAGGCGCGCGGGTTGGCCTCCAGGACGTAGAGGATGTCCCCGGCCATCGCGAACTGGATGTTGATCAGGCCGCGCACGCCGACGCCCTTGGCGATGGCCTCGGTGGAGGCGCGCAGGCGCTTGATGTCGAAGCCGCCGAGGGTGATCGGGGGCAGGGCACACGCCGAGTCGCCGGAGTGGATGCCGGCCTCCTCGATGTGCTCCATCACGCCGCCGAGGTACAGCTCCTCGCCGTCGTAGAGCGCGTCGACGTCGATCTCGATCGCGTCGTCCAGGAAGCGGTCGACCAGGACCGGCCGGGAGGGGCTGATCTCGGTCGACTCGGCGATGTAGGCGGCGAGGCGGGTCTCGTCGTAGACGATCTCCATGCCGCGCCCGCCGAGGACGTACGACGGCCGCACCAGGACCGGGTAGCCGATCTCGTCGGCGATGGCCTTGGCCCCCTCGAAGGTGGTGGCCGTGCCGTGCTTCGGGGCCGGCAGGCCCGCCTCGGCGAGGACGCGCCCGAACGCGCCGCGGTCCTCGGCCGCGTGGATGGCCTCGGGCGAGGTGCCCACGACCGGCACGCCGTTGTCCTTCAGGGCCTGCGCCAGGCCGAGCGGGGTCTGGCCGCCCAGCTGCACGATCACGCCCGCGACCGGCCCGGCCTGCTGCTCGGCGTGGACGATCTCCAGCACGTCCTCCAGCGTCAGCGGCTCGAAGTACAGCCGGTCGGAGGTGTCGTAGTCGGTGGAGACGGTCTCCGGGTTGCAGTTGACCATCACGGTCTCGTAGCCGGCGTCGGACAGCGCGAAGGAGGCGTGGACGCAGGAGTAGTCGAACTCGATGCCCTGGCCGATGCGGTTCGGGCCGGAGCCCAGAATGATGACGGCCGGCTTCTCGCGCCGGGCCACCTCCGTCTCCTCGTCGTAGGCGGAGTAGAAGTACGGCGTCCTCGCGGCGAACTCGGCGGCGCAGGTGTCGACCGTCTTGTAGACCGGGCGGATGCCGAGCGCGTGCCGGACCTCGCGGACGACGTCCTCGCGCAGGCCGCGGATCTCACCGATCTGCTGGTCGGAGAAGCCATGCCGCTTGGCCTCGGCGAGCAGCTCGCGGGTCAGCTCGGGGGCCTGGGCCAACTCGTCCGCGATCTCCTTGATCAGGAACAGCTGGTCCACGAACCACGGGTCGATCTTCGTGTACTCGAAGATCTCCTCGGGCGTGGCGCCCGCGCGGATGGCCTGCATGACCGTGTTGATCCGGCCGTCGGTGGGCCGTACGGCCTCTGCGAGAAGGCCGTACTTGTCTCCCGGGTCACCGGTGAAGGTGAACTGGCTGCCCTTCTTCTCCAGCGAGCGCAGCGCCTTCTGGAAGGCCTCGGGGAAGTTGCGGCCGATGGCCATGGCCTCGCCCACCGACTTCATGGTGGTGGTCAGCGTGGAGTCGGCCTGCGGGAACTTCTCGAAGGCGAACCGCGGGGCCTTGACGACCACGTAGTCGAGCGTGGGCTCGAAGGAGGCCGGGGTCTCCTGCGTGATGTCGTTCGGGATCTCGTCCAGCGTGTAGCCGACGGCCAGCTTGGCGGCGATCTTGGCGATCGGGAAGCCGGTGGCCTTGGACGCGAGCGCCGAGGAGCGCGACACGCGCGGGTTCATCTCGATGACGATCACGCGACCGTCCTCGGGGTTGACCGCGAACTGGATGTTGCAGCCGCCGGTGTCGACGCCGACCTCACGGATGACGGCGATGCCGATGTCGCGCAGGATCTGGTACTCGCGGTCGGTCAGCGTCATCGCGGGCGCGACGGTGATCGAGTCACCGGTGTGCACGCCCATGGGGTCGAAGTTCTCGATGGAGCAGACGACCACGACGTTGTCGTGCTTGTCGCGCATCAGCTCCAGCTCGTACTCCTTCCAGCCGAGGATGGACTCCTCCAGGAGCACCTCGGTGGTCGGGGAGAGCGTGAGGCCCTGCCCGGCGATGCGGCGCAGCTCCTCCTCGTCGTGCGCGAATCCGGAGCCGGCGCCGCCCATGGTGAAGGACGGGCGGACGACGACCGGGTAGCCGCCGAGGGTCTCGACGCCGCCCAGGACGTCGTCCATGGAGTGGCAGATCACCGAGCGGGCGGACTCGCCGTGCCCGGTCTTGCGCCGGACCTCCTCCACGACATCCTTGAACAGGTCGCGGTCCTCGCCCTTGTGGATCGCCTCCGGCTTGGCGCCGATCAGCTCGACGCCGTACTTGGCCAGGACGCCGTTCTCGTGCAGCGAGATGGCGGTGTTCAGGGCCGTCTGGCCGCCCAGGGTGGGCAGCAGGGCGTCGGGGCGCTCCTTGGCGATGATCTTCTCGACGAAGTCCGGGGTGATCGGCTCGACGTAGGTGGCGTCGGCGATCTCCGGGTCGGTCATGATCGTCGCCGGGTTGGAGTTGACGAGGACGACACGCAGGCCCTCGGCCTTGAGCACGCGGCACGCCTGGGTGCCGGAGTAGTCGAACTCGGCGGCCTGGCCGATGACGATCGGGCCGGAGCCGATGACCAGGACGGACTGGATATCGGTGCGCTTAGGCACGCTGGCCCTCCATCAGGGAGACGAAGCGGTCGAAGAGGTAGGCGGCGTCGTGCGGGCCCGCTGCCGCTTCGGGGTGGTACTGGACGGAGAAGGCCGGCTGGTCGAGCAGCTGCAGCCCCTCCACGACGTCGTCGTTCAGGCACACGTGCGAGACCTCGGCGCGGCCGAACCTGGTCTCGCTGACCTTGTCGAGCGGCGCGTCCACGGCGAAGCCGTGGTTGTGCGCGGTGACCTCGACCTTGCCGGTCGTACGGTCCTGGACCGGCTGGTTGATGCCCCGGTGGCCGTACTTCAGCTTGTAGGTGCCGAAGCCGAGGGCCCGGCCGAGGATCTGGTTGCCGAAGCAGATGCCGAACAGCGGCGTCTTCCGCTCCAGGACGGCGGTCATCAGCGCGACCGGGCCGTCGGCCGTGGCGGGGTCGCCGGGGCCGTTGGAGAAGAACACACCGTCCGGGCCGACCGCGTAGACCTCGTCGGGCGTGGCGGTCGCGGGCAGCACGTGCACCTCGATGCCGCGCTCGGCCATGCGGTGCGGGGTCATGCCCTTGATGCCGAGGTCGATCGCGGCGACGGTGAAGCGCTTCTCGCCGATCGCCGGGACGACGTACGCCTCCTTGGTCGCGACCTCCTCGTAGAGGCTCGCGCCCTTCATGTGCGGCTGGGCCAGCACGCGCGCGAGGAGCTCGGACTCGGCCGTGATCGCCTCGCCGGAGAAGATGCCGGCGCGCATCGAGCCGCGCTCGCGCAGGTGGCGGGTGAGGGCCCGGGTGTCGATGCCGGAGATGCCGACCACGCCCTGCCGCTCCAGTTCGTCGTCCAGGGAGCGCTTGGCGCGCCAGTTGGACGGCACGCGCGCGGGGTCGCGCACGACGTAGCCCGAGACCCAGATGCGGCCGGACTCGTCGTCCTCGTCGTTCCAGCCCGTGTTGCCGATCTGCGGGGCGGTGGCGACGACGATCTGCCGGTCGTACGACGGGTCGGTCAGGGTCTCCTGGTAGCCGGTCATACCGGTGGAGAACACGGCCTCGCCGAAGGTCTCCCCCACTGCCCCGTAGGCACGACCGCGGAAGAGGCGGCCGTCCTCCAGGACGAGTACGGCGGGAACCCGGGCGGCTCCCCTTGTGGAGGTCGTCATCGTGCGCCTTCCGTGTCGTTGATCATGTGGTTCAGGGTGTCGACCCACTCGGCGTGCTCGGCCGCGTGGTCGGAGCGGAAGCCGGAGTCGATCAGCTTGTCGCCGAGCTCCCAGGTCACCACCAGCAGTCCGCCCTCGGTGAGGACCTTGCCGGCGATGCCCTTGTCCAGCCGGGCCCCGCGCAGCGCGGCGGTCGGGACGAAGAAGTCGCTCGCTCCGGGACGCTCGACCTCCAGCCCCTGGTCGGTCAGGGTGAGCTCGGCCCGGCTGCGGGTGCCCAGGCCGTGGGCCACGATCCGGTCCAGCCACTGTCCTGCCGTGGTGGAGCCGTGGTAGCGGCCGCTCAGCTCAAGTTTCACCGGGCCGGTCTCCTCCGGCGCGCTGGGCGGCGCGGGCAGGTCGCTCTGGAGGGTGCCGCGCCACTTCCAGCCCTCGCGCATCAGCCAGTAGACGAGCGTGATGAACAGGGCGAGTCCGACGAGCCAGCCGATGCGGGCCGGCCAGTCGGTGACCGCGGCCGACCTCTTGGCCTCGGCCAGCAGGATTACAGGTGTCACGAAAGCTTCCCGTCGACGAGCGTGGCCTTGCCCCGCAGCCACGTGTGCGTCACACGGCCCGGCAGCTCACGTCCCTGGTAGGGGGTGTTGCGGCTGCGCGAGGCGAAGCCCGCGGGGTCCACCTGGCCACGGTATTCCGTGTCGACGAGGGTGAGGTTGGCGGGCTCACCAGCCGAGACGGGACGGCCGTGCCCGGTGGCCTGTCCGATCTGCGCGGGCTTGACGGACATCCGGTCGGCGACGCCGGCCCAGTCCAGCAGGCCCGTGTCGACCATGGTCTCCTGGACCACTGACAACGCGGTCTCCAGACCCACCATGCCCATGGCGGCCGCGGCCCACTCGCAGTCCTTGTCCTCGTGCGGGTGCGGGGCGTGGTCGGTGGCGACGATGTCGATCGTGCCGTCCGCCAGGGCCTCGCGCAGGGCGTGCACATCGCGCTCGGTGCGCAGCGGCGGGTTGACCTTGTAGACCGGGTTGTAGGTGCGCACCAGTTCGTCGGTGAGGAGCAGGTGGTGCGGGGTGACCTCGGCGGTGACCTGGATGCCGCGGGACTTGGCCCAGCGGACGATCTCGACGGAGCCGGCGGTCGAGAGGTGGCAGATGTGGACGCGGGAGCCGACGTGCTCGGCGAGCAGCACGTCCCGCGCGATGATCGACTCCTCGGCGACGGCCGGCCAGCCGCCCAGGCCCAGCTCGGCGGAGACGACGCCCTCGTTCATCTGGGCGCCCTCGGTCAGGCGCGGCTCCTGGGCGTGCTGGGCGACGACACCGCCGAAGGCCTTCACGTACTCCAGCGCGCGGCGCATGATCACCGCGTCGTCCACGCACTTGCCGTCGTCGGAGAAGACGGTGACCCCGGCGGCCGACTCGTGCATGGCGCCCAGCTCGGCGAGCTTCTTGCCCTCCAGGCCGACGGTGACGGCACCGATGGGCTGCACGTCGCAGTAGCCGTGCTCCCTGCCGAGCCGCCAGACCTGCTCGACCACACCGGCGGTGTCGGCGACCGGGAAGGTGTTGGCCATGGCGAAGACGGCCGTGAAGCCGCCGGACGCGGCCGCGCGGGTGCCGGTCAGCACGGTCTCGGAGTCCTCGCGGCCCGGCTCGCGCAGGTGGGTGTGCAGGTCGACCAGGCCGGGGAGCAGCACCTTGCCGCCGGCCTCGACGACCTCCGCGCCCTCGGCGCTGAGACCGGTGCCCACCTCGGCGATCGTCTCGCCGTCGATCAGCACGTCCTGCGGCTCGCCGCCGAGCACCTTCGCACCACGGATCAGGATCTTGCTCATGGGTCTTACTTCTCCTCGGGACCGGTGGGGCGGGTGTGGGTGACGGCGGGCTCGTTGCCGCCGAGCAGCAGGTACAGGACGGCCATCCGGATGGAGACGCCGTTGGCGACCTGCTCGACGGCGGTGCAGCGGTCGGAGTCGGCGACCTCGGCGGTGATCTCCATGCCCCGCACCATGGGGCCGGGGTGCATCACGATGGCGTGCTCGGGCAGCCTGGCCATGCGGTCGCCGTCGAGGCCGTAGCGGCGGGAGTACTCGCGCTCGGTGGGGAAGAAGGCGGCGTTCATCCGCTCGCGCTGGACCCGGAGCATCATCACGGCGTCGCACTTGGGGAGCGTGCTGTCGAGGTCGTACGACACCTCGCACGGCCACGTCTCGACGCCGACCGGCACCAGGGTGGGCGGAGCGACCAGGGTGACCTCGGCACCGAGGGTGTGCAGCAGGTCCACGTTGGAGCGGGCGACCCGGCTGTGCAGGACGTCGCCGACGATGGTGATCCGCCTGCCGGACAGGTCCTGGCCGAGGCCGGTGTCCCGGCCGATCAGGCGGCGGCGCATGGTGAAGGCGTCCAGCAGGGCCTGGGTGGGGTGCTGGTGGGTGCCGTCGCCGGCGTTGATGACCGCCGCGTCGATCCAGCCGGAGTTCGCCAGGCGGTACGGGGCTCCGGAGGCGCCGTGCCGGATGACGACGGCGTCGACGCCCATGGCCTCCAGCGTCTGGGCGGTGTCCTTCAGGGACTCGCCCTTGGAGACGCTCGATCCCTTGGCGGAGAAGTTGATGACATCCGCGGACAGGCGCTTCTCGGCGGCCTCGAAGGAGATCCGCGTGCGCGTGGAGTCCTCGAAGAAGAGGTTGACGATCGTGCGGCCGCGCAGGGTCGGCAGCTTCTTGATCGGCCGGTCGGCGACCCGGGCCATCTCCTCGGCGGTGTCGAGGATCAGGACGGCGTCGTCGCGGGTGAGGTCGGCGGCCGAGATGAGATGACGCTGCATCTGTCAGGCTCCGTAAGGCAGTTCAATCGGGAGAATTCAGGCAATCCGCTGCGTATGCGGGCACGCCGAAGCGGCCGCGCGCCGGATCTGCTACTGGCCGGTCTGCTTCACACCGAGCAGCACGGTGTCGCGACCGTCCTCCTCGGCGAGCTGGACCTTGACCGTCTCCCGCAGCGACGTGGGGAGGTTCTTGCCGACGTAGTCGGCACGGATGGGCAGTTCGCGGTGCCCGCGGTCGACCAGGACCGCGAGCTGGACCGCACGGGGGCGCCCGATGTCGTTCAGGGCGTCGAGGGCGGCGCGGATGGTGCGACCGGAGAAGAGCACGTCGTCGACGAGGACGACCAGCTTGCCGTCGATGCCGTCACCGGGGATGTCGGTGCGGGCCAGCGCACGCGGCGGGTGCATGCGCAGGTCGTCGCGGTACATGGTGATGTCGAGCGAGCCGACCGGGATCTTGCGGTCGGTGATCTGCTCCAGCTTGACGGCGAGCCGCTGGGCGAGGAAGACGCCCCGGGTCGGAATGCCGAGGAGCACCACGTCGTCGGCGCCCTTGGCGCGCTCGACGACCTCGTGGGCGATACGGGTCAGCACCCGCGCGATGTCGGGGCCTTCGAGAACGGGCCGCGCATCGGACGCATGCGGGGTGGCGTGCGAGTCCTGCTTGTCCATACGAAGAGGACCTCCTTCTCCGCCTCACGGGACGGACCTTAAAGGACGTCTGATTTGCGCCATCCACCCTAGCAGGTCGCGGAGAGGCCCCCGATCACCCCCCTGGCCCAACGCGCCGCCACTACCACGGAAGAGTCGGTGTGGACCATTCGGCTTGACGCAGGAGAGTCACGCTGCGTAACCTCACAGTGAGTTACCAGCCGCGCGGCGGGAACCCAGTCCGACCGCGTCGACACAGTGTCCGGGGAGCTATATGTCCAGCGAATACGCCAAACAGCTCGGGGCCAAGCTCCGGGCCATCCGCACCCAGCAGGGCCTTTCCCTCCACGGTGTCGAGGAGAAGTCCCAGGGGCGCTGGAAGGCCGTGGTGGTCGGGTCGTACGAGCGGGGCGACCGTGCGGTGACCGTGCAGCGGCTTGCCGAGCTGGCCGATTTCTATGGCGTTCCGGTGCAGGAGCTGTTGCCGGGCACCACGCCGGGCGGCGCCGCCGAGCCGCCGCCGAAGCTGGTCCTGGACCTGGAGCGGCTGGCCACCGTGCCGGCCGAGAAGGCGGGCCCCCTGCAGCGCTACGCGGCCACCATCCAGTCCCAGCGTGGCGACTACAACGGCAAGGTGCTCTCCATCCGCCAGGATGACCTGCGCACACTCGCCGTCATCTACGACCAGTCCCCCTCGGTCCTGACCGAGCAGCTGATCAGCTGGGGTGTCCTGGACGCGGACGCGCGCCGCGCCGTGGCCACCCACGAAGAGGCGTAGCCGCCTCGACTACCTCAGCAGAAACGTGCCGCCGGGGTGGCTGGGACCATGCGGTTCCGGCCACCCCGGCGGCGTTTTCACGGTCATCCCAGGAAAGCCGGAGGGGCCCCCCCCCGATCGGGGGGGGGGCCCGCCCGCCCGTGGGGGTGGGGGGGGTGACCCCGGGGCCCGCGCGGGGGGCGGGGGGGGTGGGTGAGGCGGGCCCGCCCGGCCGGGGCCCACCGCC